>DAOUZU010000053.1 GCA_030665535.1 Dehalococcoidia bacterium | reverse complement strand
GCCGAAGAGGCCGCTCGTATCATTGACGAGTACAAGAGCAGGCTGACGAAGGTTATTGAAGGGGAGGGGGAGAAGGTAAAGCAAGCGGCCGAAGGCGAGGCCAAGGTCATAATCGCCCGGGCCCGTCAGGAGGCGAACCAGCTACTTGCTGACTCCCGGCAACAGGCCGAGCAAGAGGCATTCCGCCAGGTAGCCGGTTCCAGGCAGGAGGCAGAGCAGATTGCCGCCGTGTTTGCGGAGGAGGCCAGGGGAAAGGCCGAGCAAGAATCCGCCGCCGTTATTGCCAGAGCCAGCGAAGAAGCTGCCCGTCTTATCAGGGAGGCTGAAAATAAGGCCGTTAAGCAGGCTGAAGAGCAGAAACGCCGGCAGGTAGAGCGCACCATCGCCGAAGCGGAACAGAAAGCGGCCAAGGTTATCGCCGGTGCCAAACAGGCAGCGGACGATGAGGCAGGCAAGATAATAACAGCTACCAGGCGAGAAGCCGAGAAGGTAGCCGCCAAAGTAACAGAGATGGCCAATGGTGAAGCCCGGGCCCAGGCCAGGGACACCGCCGAAATGAGACAGAAGGCGGAGCGCGAAATCAGGGAGATTAAGGAGAAAGCCCAGCAGGAAGCAGAGCGCATCATCAAATACTCCAAAGAACTGGGTAAAAAAGAGGCTGAAGAAAAGCCCCGGCGGATAACAGAAGAGGCCAGGCAGAAGGCGGAGCAGATAATAAGCGAAGCCACCGAGAAGGGCAAGAAAAGGGGCGAGGAAGAACTGGCCAGGGTGCTGGCTCAAGCCAAGCGCAAGTCAGAGTGGGAGGTGGCCAGCATTATCGCCGCCGCCAAGCAAAGGGCGGAGCAAGTCATAATGGAGGCCAGGAACACGGCCAAGAAAATGGCCCAGTTACCGGAAGAGGCCGCTATCGCCATAGAAAAAAAGCCGACACCATATACAAGGATAGATAAGACTACCCCGAATCCGGTTGAGGAGAGCGATATCGTCTTCCAGCTTCCTCACACCAAGAGGTTTGGCTAGATAACACCGAAAAGGTAGAAGACGGTAACCATAATAAGGCCGGAAAGCGCCACCCCGGCCAGCGCCTGGGCCAGTGAATGCTGGCTGAGTTCCATTCTGGCCCAAACCGTCAGCGGTACCATAGCCAGAGCTATGACCCCCACCCACTCATAGAGGATTATCAGCATTATGGCCGCCGCCGTAACGAAGGCGGTATGGACGCTTATCTTCCAGACAGTATTAATGGCCATAAACAGGATGCTTGCAGAAAGCGCCGCCGCCAGTGCCGCCATAAGGCCGTCCGGTGCCCCCAGCAACCACAGAAGAAGGTAGCTTACAGCAGCGCAGGCAATGCCGATAATATATATCTTGGTCCGCTGCTTGCGCCGGTTGGAGAAGATGCCGTCCAGCTGTCCGGCCCTCACCATATAGACGCTGGTCACGTAAACCGGCAACACAGAGGTGCCAATGATAATCAGCAACCATTTGAAGGCGTCGACCGGACTGGCCGAAGATTCGTAGGCCAGCACCATAATGACGGTAAGGCTAAGAACAAAAGGGTTAAGCAGATTTGATACCAGGTGGGCCAGTCTCGTCTTCATTCTGATGTTATCAATATACTCGTACTCGCTAAAGGTAATAAAGCCGCTCATTATAGCATAATACGCCCCTTCATAACCTCCCCGGCTGATTGACAGGCCGTCTGAAACCCTATATCCTTTCAGCCAATGACAGTAAGTGGATCCCCCGGCCCGAATCCAGCTCCAGGACGCGCTGGACATCGTTGAGCCTGACAGAACCGAAACGCTCCGTATAGCGCTGGACATCAATCCTCATCAGCTACCTCCAGCTATCTGCCGGAGAATGACCCCAACCCGGTGGCGGCTTTTTGTGCGGCAGTGTTATAGACGATGGTCAGGTGCCTGTCTATACCCTCAGCCAGCTTGCCTTTTCATCTCCACCGGCCATATATTACTTGACAAGACGAAGCGGCGCCCAATATTATTAGCAGCAAATCAGCAGGGGGTCGGCTTTGGTTCGTTATGGATAAGTACAAGTGCCTCATCTGCAATTATATTTACGACCCGAAGCTGGGAGATGCCGAGGGCAATATCAAGCCGGACACGGCCTTTACCGCCCTGCCCGATAGCTGGCTCTGCCCCATCTGCGGGGCGGCCAAGACAGAATTCGTCAAGTTGGACTAGATGGCATCGGTTCCAGGAGGGGCTGATATGAACTACTGGTCATGCCGTGAATGCAGCTATGTGTTCCAGGTGGAAAGCCCGCCGGAATCCTGCCCCAGCTGCGGCGCCAAGTGCACCTTCCGCGATGTTAACTGCTACATCCCGGAATGCGGCGGCCCGGACAACATAGACTACGGGCTGCTGGGCCAGATATTGAGCCAGAACAAGGAAGAGGAGTAGCGGCATAGCGCCCTTTCTCTCCTAGAAAAAGCGCTCGAAGCGCTCCTTACTGGCCCGGCAGATGGGGCATATCTCCGGTGGCTCGTCCCGGGCTGCCAGGTAACCGCAGACCCGGCAGCGCCACACCGGCAGGGACAACTCAGTTATAGCGGCCTTCCCTTGCGGTGCTTTCTTCTCCTGCCTCTCCCCAAGCGGCTGTCGCCTCTCCGGAATGGAGGCTACTTTCTTCTTGCCGACTACCACCTCTGCGGAGACATACAGGCCGCAGTAGCAAGCTCCGTAATCGCCCAGGTCCGGGTCTCTGTAATAACAGGGGCAAATAATGTCCAGGTCTTCCTCTTTGTTGTCACTGGCCAGGCGGCAGGGGCAGGCCCAGTAGCCGTATCTTCTCTCATTAATCAGCAGCCCTCTCAACAACCCCTTGGCGAACTCAACGTCCGGGTTCAAATGGTAGCCGCCTGCCTCCGCTTCCGCAAAGAGCCTCTTATAGAGCCCGTCCACCGCCGTAGCGCTGATATCCGCTTTGCCTTTCACGGCGTAAGGGCCATCCTTATCTCATCCTCTTTAAAGCCGGCAACGCAGCGGTCTTCATTGATGACCAGGGTGGGGAAAGAAGATTGGGGATTACAACGCCTGACCACTTCCATAGCCGCAGCCCTTTCCGCGCCTTCAAGCAGGTCTACGTCAATATAGCTGTGTTCGACGCCGAGGTTCCTCAGGAGGAGCTTTGTTTTCTGGCACCAGATACAGGTGCTAAGGGCATACAGGACAATACGCCCTACGTTCTTACCGGGGACATGAACGGCCATTATCCACCTCGCTCTCCGGTAGCCGCCCTAGTCGACTACCAGTGTCCCGTAGTCTTGCTCAAAGGCGGCTGTATCCCGCGAATCCTCTCTGCCGTAGGCCCAGATGATAGTATTGGGACCTTCGTAGAAAACCTGGTCGTATTGATCACCCGTGTTGAGCTTGCGCATAAACTCTATCGTGGTATAGACGGGGCCCTCTTCATCCTCAGAGACTTCCACGCCCTCCCCTTCCGTACCTGCGGGCAGAAGAATGTCATTACTGCCGCCGAGAACCACATCCTGGGGATTGAGCAGACCCGGATATTCAGGGTAAATAAGGTCATATATGGTGACCTTTCCGGCGACATCGACAAATCCCAGTATCATATCCACATCCGTGGTTGTCCTATTATCAAGCTGGAGGCCCACGGCCACCCAACCGCTGGTAGTGACCCGAATCCCTACGTAGATATGCTCACCATCGCTATTCCAGAATATTTCGTAGGAGTTACCGAACTTCTTGCTTTTATCGTATTCTCCAACTGTAATCTCACCATCGGCTGTCCATTCCACCGGCCCGGGATCAACGGGGGGTGGTGACGAGCCGCCGTTCCCGGGGAGGTCTGTGCCGGTAGTCGTCGTCGGTGACGTATTGACCATAATAGTTACCACGCTATAGCCGGCGGACAAAAACAGCCCCAGGGAGCACATAACTAAGCCGGAATACAGCATCAGCTTCTTGGGTGGTTTCCGCCTCAACAGCACGATCCCCCAGACAAGCCCTATGAGCGGGATTGGCAGGCCGATAAAAGGGATAAGCCAGGTCAGTAGCCCCACTATGCCGAGTACCAGAACTTCACCGCCCATGACCGGTCTCCCTTCTCCCTAAATTACGCTCGCAACGGTAATTTGCCCCGGCACACTCGCCGGTTATCATTTATCAGGCTCTTCAATTATTTTAACCATCCGTCCGCTATTCGTCAAAGCGGGTGCCGGCTACCACAGGTCTATCAGCTTGGCAACGAGTACCAGAATGAAAATGATTACGACGATCCTGATTATATTGGCTATTTTTATTATTTTGTTACCTGCCCGCGTCAAGATGGCAATCGGAATGTATATTATAGGCCACCGTGACAATATATTAAAGTCTACCGGCCCTGCCTTTTCAGGAAAATAAGCGGCAAACACGCCAAAACAACTGGATTCAGGCAGTGTCTTGTCCCGGGATTCAGCCCCAGGATGTTTGACAAATGCCGGAGCACAGATTAAAGTTAACCCAGCGGGCGAAGCCCAACCTGGTAGGCTAGGCTAATATATTCATATGCATACAGAAGCTGTAGTCGTACATACGGATGGCTTGTGCAAGTCGTACGATACTATCAACGCTGTCAAGTCTCTTGACCTGAGCATTAAGAAAAACTCAATAGTCGGCTTCCTGGGGCCCAACGGCGCCGGGAAAACAACCACCATCAAACTCTTGTTGGGGCTGACACGCCCGACAGGCGGCAGCGCCACCGTTTTCGGCCACGACATCGTAAAAGACAGCATTGAAATCCGGAAGCGTGTCGGCTATCTGGCCCAGGACCCCTGCTTCTACGAATACATGACAGCCCGCGAAACACTACGCTTCGTGGCCCGCTTTTACTTCTCCGGTCCGCAGCACGCAATTGAGCAGCGAGTCACCGATACACTGACAAACATCGGCCTGGAGCACCACGCAGACCGACCTATAAGGGGTTTCTCCACCGGGGAGCGGCAGCGGTTGGGCATAGGACAGGCTTGTATCAACTCTCCGGACCTGCTGATTCTCGATGAGCCGGCTTCCTCTCTAGACCCGATGGGACGGCGCGATGTTCTGGAATTGCTGCTGGAGTTGCGCCAGCAGACCACTGTCATCTACTCAACCCATATCCTGGATGACGTCCAGCGAGTGAGCGATATGGTGGCTATTCTCAATCGTGGCCAACTGGTATCTTTCTCGCCTATTGAGCAACTGCTCTCAGGAAACAGTGGTACCGTCTACTCGCTGGTTATAAAGGGAGACGCCAGTCAGGCGCAGGCCAATGTGGCCAGCCAGCCGTGGGTCTCATCAATAGAGGTCACCAGCGAGAACGGCCAGACCATCTGGCAGGTCAAGGTAACCGATGACAAAGCCGCTGAGGAACAGTTGCTGACACTGGCAATGAGCGACGGCCAGATGACTGTTTGTGAGTTCAAGCGTAAAGAGTACGAGCTGGAAGAAGCCTTTATGCAAATCCTGGACAGCAGCGATAATGACTAACGGCGGCGAACTTCAGCTGATTCGCGAGCAGGGTTGGCGCATAGGCTTCGTCAATCTCATGCGCAGAGAGATCTCCCGCCGTTTCAGCATGCGCAACTGGCTGATACAGGGTGTTATATGGCTGGTCCTGCTCAACTTGGTGCTGGCCCTTGTCCTTGAGGCCGAGGAAGGGGGTCAGACGATAACCGCCGGGGTCACTGCCTTTATCCTGGCCACCTCTGTACTGGCCCCCATCGGCATGGTAGTGGCCGCCCACGGGGCCATTATCAACGAGAAAAAGGCCGGTACGGCGGCCTGGATCTTATCCAAGCCGGCCTCACGAATCGCCTTCATCCTCTCCAAATTCATCACCATCGGCCTTGGTTTTGTTATCATCGTTATTTTCCTTCAGGGACTTATCGCCTATACCCAGCTTTCGGTCTTTGGTGGCGGCCTCATACCGGCCTTCCCCTTCCTGGGTGCCCTTATCCTCATGGCCATTAATGTCATCTTTTATCTCTCGTTCACCCTCTTTCTGGGCACTATCTTTGAGGCCAGGATTCCGGTGCTGGGTATTCCCATTGGCTTAATCATCGGCCAGGTGTTCCTTCTGGCCTTCCTGGGCAATGTGTCCGAATGGCTGCCCAATCTCTTCCCGGGGTCGCTCTCCGATATGGCTATCCAGACAGCACTGGAGTCATCAACCTCGGCTCCCTGGATACTACCCGTCTTCGTCACTCTCTCGCTGACTGCCCTCTTCGTCTACCTGGCCATTGTCCGCTTCCGCAGCCAGGAGTTCTAAGCTCACTCCCCACCTCTCTTCCCAAAGAGATACAGGGTCAACCCCACCGATACAGTGTTTTCTCTTTGGCGCTATCTTATCCCGCCATAGCCTGGCATCTCTATGTCCCAAGAGCTCTAGAACCCCGTTCTAGTACAAGGGACTAGAACACAATACCTTCCTTGGTCTGGCGAAATGTGCGAAGGTTATGTTTGTTAACTTAAATAGTACTTAGGATAGGTAAGGAGAGGATATGAGCCAACCGAATATTAGCAGCCCGATGCTGACCGCCAGTGATGTTGCCCGCCTTTTAAGCCTTCATGTGAACACGGTAAGGCGCTGGACGGATAAGGGCATTATTAATGCCTACCGCATCGGTTCCCGGGGTGATAGGAGATACCGTCAGGAGGACATTAACAGCTTCATTGCCCAGCATTCAAGTAAGGGCAGAAAGGCCCTGCTAGGAAGCATCTAGAGTACGTAGTTAAT
>DAOUZU010000030.1 GCA_030665535.1 Dehalococcoidia bacterium | reverse complement strand
AATCTGATCCTCCAGCGCGGCTGGTAGTTCAAAAAGGGGGAATTAGATGGAATACAAACTCACCTTCAAGGAATACAGCCAGGCCCTCAAGGAGAACCGACTGCTGGGGCTCAAGTGCAACCAGTGCCAGGATATCTGCGTGCCGCCGAGGATGGTCTGCTGCAAGTGCCTCAGCCCGGATATGGATATCGTCGAGCTTTGCGGCCGGGGTACCATCCAGACGTTTACCACCGTTTTCGTGCCCTCCGAGGGCCGCGAGGATGAGGCCCCCTATACCATCGTGCTGGCCGAACTCGAAGAAGGCCCCTGGCTGATGGGCAACCTGGCCGGCGTGGAGCCGGAGAAGGCCACCATGGAACTGATTGGCCGTCGCCTCAATCTGGGGAACAAGGTCTTCCCCGGCGACAAGTACTCCGCCGGAGAGGGCGCCCGGCCCGTATTTTACCTGGCAGACTGACTTCCGATGACCGAAAAGAAAAGGCCAATAAACCGCCTTAAGTCTATGTACCCCCTAAGGGGGCTGATAGACGGCATGTACCGGCAGGGGCTTTCCGCCGCCGCCGAGGGCAAACCGGTGGCCTGGTGCATGGTCAACTGGTGGCAGGGAGACCCCATCTTAAAGGCGATGGACGTGGCCACCATATACCCGGAGGACTACGGTGCCGTCTGCGCCGCTTTCGGGGCCGCTCAGGGCTATCTGGAGCGCTCGGCGGCTGATGGCTTCCCATCCCATATGTGCGGCTATGCCCGCAACTGCCTGGGCTACACCGGCCGCATGATGGACGCCGGCGGCATACCGGAGGAGGCCCCTATGGGCGGCATGCCCCGGCCAACGCTGCTATTGGGCTCGGGCAGCCTCTGTGACGCTCGCTACAAGTGGTTCCAGTCCCTGGGGCGCTACTTCGACGCCCCGCTGTGGGTGCTGGAGCTGCCCCACCCCGGTGTCAAGGAAGGCCTGACCCCAGGAGCCCACGAAACCAACATCAGCTTTATCGTTGCCCAGCTGGGCGAGTTCGTCACCTTCCTGGAAAACCTTCTGGGCAAGAAGATGAACCGGGACAGGTTGGATGAGATTACGACCGATACGGTCGAGATGAACAACTGGTGGCATAAGGTAAATGAGCTGCGCCGCGCCCGGCCCGGCCCGATGCACTCCCGCGATTTCTGGAGCAGCATGCCGGCCTCCCTGTATATGGCCGCCGACCCCGGCCAGACGGCCGGTCTCTACCGCCGGATGTACGATGAGATTAAAGAACGGGTAGATAATAAGGTCAGCGCCATCAACACAACCGAGAAGTACCGCCTGGCTTTCCTGGAGCTACCTCCCTGGCACAGCCTGGGCTTCTTCGATAAGCTGGCGGAGAGGGGCTGGAACTTCGTCATAGAAAGCTGGGCCTACCACCCCCCCAGGCCCATAGACTTAAACGGGGTGACAGACCCCCTGGAACGCCTGGCCCGCTACAGCTACCACTGGCTCACCGGCTACTACCGACAGGCCTATGATGCCGGCGAGTGGTGGGGCTACTTCGCCTATCCCTACTTGGAGTACGTGCGGGATTACCAGTGCGACGGGGTGGTGCTGCACCCCCTGCTCTCCTGCCGCACAGCCACCAACCACCTGACCCTGGTGGCCGACCGCCTGATGAAAAAGCTCAAGGTGCCGTCGCTGGTGATTGAGGGCGATATTGTTGACCTGAAGCTGTTCGACCCCGCCGGCGCCTTAACCAAGGCGGAGACCTTCGAGGAGACGATGGACCACTACAAGAAAGTACGAAAAGAGGCCGGCTTTAGCTGGTAGCTTTACATAAGGAGAACCACATTGGCCGAGGAAAAGGGGCTGGCCAGGGCAAGGGCCGTCTACCGTAACCGCCGCCACCGCGCCGAAGAATTAAAGGCGGCGGGGAAAAAGGTAATCGGCTACCTCTGCGCCTACCCGCCACTGGAGATGATGACCGCCCTGGACATCGTTCCCTTCCGCCTGTTGGGCGATATCAACGAGCCGATAAGCAAGGCCGACAGTTGCCTGCCGTCGGTCGTCTGTCCCTTCATCCGCAGCACCCTGGACCTGGGCCTCAAGCAGAGGTACGAATTCCTGGACGGGGTGGTGATGGCCCACTCCTGTGATGTCGCCGAGAAGACGGCCCACATCTGGAACATATACCTCAAACCGGACTACTTCCACTTCATAGATACCCCCCATACCGCCGGCCCGTCGGCGGTGGCGCAGCACCGGGGTCTGCTGGCCGCCTTCGGCAAGACGCTGGAAGAACTGGCCGGTAAAAAGATAACTACACGGAGTCTGAAAGAAGCCATAAAGCTTCACAACCGGCAGCGGGCGCTGGTGCGGCAACTTTACTCCTTTAGAAAGCCCGACCCGCCGCTGATTTCCGGGGTGGAGACCCTGCAGGTAATGGTGGCCCTGATGAGCCTGCCCGTGACCGAGGGCAACGAACTGCTTGAGGAAGTTATCAATGAGGTCAGCCGGCGTCAAGACAGCCCGCCACAGAAAAAGGCACGGCTGCTGGTCTGGGGGAGTATCCTGGACAACACCTCGCTTATCGAGATGATGGAAGGACTCGATGCCAGCCTGGTGATGGACGATACCTGCGTCGGCAGCCGCTTCTTTTGGCCGGACGTAGAGCTGACCGAAGATCCGCTGGACGGCCTGGCCCGCCGCTACCTGGTGGATGTGAAATGTCCCCGTACCTTCCGCCAGACCAACGACGGCGGTAAGACCAAAGACTACCGCGCCGACCTTGAGGCCCGTTTCGGCTACCTGAAAGAGTACGCCAGGGACTGGAATGTGCAGGGGGTGGTTCTGCAATCGCTGCGCTACTGCGATATTCACGGTTACGAGGTGCCCCAGGTAAAGGATTACCTTAAAGGCCTGGGCCTACCGTCCATCTATATTGAACATGACTACCAGCAGACGGCCATGGCACCGCTGAAGACCAGGATTCAGGCCTTCCTGGAGATATTAGACCGGGGCTAATTCAATAATGAGCAAAGCGAAAGGCCATTTTGCCGGCATTGACCTGGGTTCCACGATGACCAAGGTGCTACTCATCGACGGGGAGGGGCAGGTCGTCGCCCGCCGCCACGGCCCCACCGGCGCCGAGCACCGCCGCCTGGCCAACCGGGTGATGGCCCAGGCGTTAGAGGAGGCCGGTCTCTCCCTGGAACAGATAGACTACATCGTGGCCACCGGCTACGGGCGGGTCAACATACCTTTCGCCGACTGTGAGGTGACGGAGCTGAGCTGCCACGCCAGGGGGGTAAGCCACCTCTTCCCCAGAGCCCGCACGGCCATAGACATCGGCGGCCAGGACGCCAAGGCCCTGAAAATAAAGAATGGCCGGCTGATTGATTTCGTCATGAACGACCGCTGCGCCGCCGGCACCGGCCGCTTCCTGGAGGTCACCGCCGCCGCCCTGGGCATCAAGCTGGAGGATATGGGAAGGCTGTCGCTGGAGGCCACTGAAAGCGTGAAAATCGGTAGTACCTGCACCATCTTCGCCCAGCAGGAGATTGTCGGCCTCATCACGGCGGGAAAACCGCTACCGCGGATACTGGCCGGCCTGCACGAGGCCATCGCCCGGCGGGTGCTGGAAATGGCGCGGGGGCTTGAGATTGAGGCCGATGTCGTCCTCACCGGCGGCGTCGCCCAAAACGAAGGCGTCGTCAGGGCCATCGGCCACAACCTGGGCGGCAAGGTACTGGTACCCGATGAGCCGCTGTATAGTGGTGCCCTCGGCGCCGCCCTACTGGCCGGGGACATGGCCTCCAAAGCCTCCGCAAACGGCGCCGCCGTCCCCGGAAGGGAGCGCCGCCTGGAGGCGGCCCGGCTCTACGAGGATTTAGAGGATTAATATGAAGTGGTTTATGGGCCTGGATATAGGCTCCACCGCCAGCAAGGGGATTATCACCGGCAACGGCCGTCCGCCGCTTTACCACCGCCTGCCGTCAAAGGCCGACTACCGGGCGGCGGCGGAAGCCCTGAGCTCCGAACTCCTGGCCAAAGCCGATTTGCGCCGGCAGGACATCACCGCCACCGTAATCACCGGTCATAGTGCCGGCGACCTGCCCGCCAAGCACCGGAGGATAGCCGATATCCGCTGCTGCGCCCGGGGAATAGCCCACCTCTTCCCCCAGGCCAGGACGATCATAGACGTACAGGCAATGTCCGGCCGGATCATCCGCCTCAGCGCGGAAGGCCGGGTGACCGATTTCATATCAAGCGAACTCTGCGCCGCCGGCGGTGGCCGCTTCCTGGAGGTTATGGCCAATATTCTGAGGGTGGAGCTGGATGATATCGGCCCGCTCTCGCTGAAGGCCCGCAAACCGGTGCATTTCACTACCGGCTGCGCCGTCTTCGCCGAATCGGAGGCCATCTCCCGCGTGGCCGAGGGCGCCGCCAAAGAGGACATCCTGGCCGGCGTCCACCAGGCGCTGGCCGATAAGCTCGCCGCCCTGGTGGAGCGGGCCGGCCTGGAGGAGGGCTGCGCCCTATGCGGCGGCGGCGCCCTAGACAGCGGTCTTATCAAGGCCTTTCAGGAGAAGCTCGGCGTTAATCTGCTCGTCCCGGAGCAGCCCCAATTCGTCACCGCCCTGGGGGCGGCCATAATGGCCGGGGAGACAGGCCGGAATGAAGACAAGGAGCAACCATAATGGATATTCTGCAAAAGCTGGGCGTGGAAATAGGTATGAAAAGAAGCCAGACGAGGACCATCGCCGCCGCCGATATTGACACTTTCGCCGACCTCTCCGGGGACCATAACCCTGTCCACATGGACGAGGAATACGGCAAAAAGACCATCTTCGGCGGCCGTATCGCCCACGGCGTCATCTCGCTGGGGCTGCTCTCGGCGGCCATGGCGCAACTGCCGGGGCTGCCTATCTTTATGTCCCAGTCGGTCAGGTTTTTAAAACCGGTTAGAATCGGCGACACCATCACCGCCAGCGCGGAAGTGATAGATATGCGCCCGGATAAAGGTATAGTGACGCTTAAGAACACCTGTACCAACCAGAAGGGAGAGGTGGTCATAGAGGGCGAGGCAAAGTGCCGCCTCTTCGAGAGGCCGGCCTAGCCGGCGCTTTTAGCGGCCAGGGCCTTCTTTATGCCGGCGACTATCTCCTCGGCCTTGGCCGACGGCGGGAACGTAGCGGCAAAACCGAGCTTCATCAGCCCCACGGCGTTATCCGGCGGGAAAATGCCGCCCAGGATAAAGGCGACTTCCTGCCTGATGCCCTCTTCCCTGGCCAGG
The DNA here is from genome assembly GCA_030665535.1 of Dehalococcoidia bacterium. GTDB lineage: Bacteria > Chloroflexota > Dehalococcoidia > Dehalococcoidales > JAUXAE01 > JAUXAE01. The sequence continues at coordinate 4,694 of DAOUZU010000030.1, read as the reverse complement.
GCAAGCAGTTTTTCTCCCAGCACCAGCTCGCCGCCGCAATAGCTGGAGATACCGACGACGTCTACATCCTCCTGAACCGCCGCCCGGGCTATCACGGCGGGCAGGGCGTTACCCAACAGGACGACCTCCATGCCAGCGTCGCGCAGCATGCCGGCCACCGTTATCATCCCCTTGGTGTGCGTCTCCAGGGGGAACTGGGCTAAAAGCACCCTTATTTTCTTGCTGCCTGTCATCATTTTTTCCTTTACATATAGCCCGGCGCCGACCAGGTGCCCATGGCATCGGTAAAGGCACGGCGCATCTCGCCTTCGGTAACATCTGCCCGGGCGCAGTCAACGCAGGCGGCGAAGACATTGCCGTCGCCCCGGCAGGCCTGCTTAAGGGCTTCCAGGGTCTTAATCACCTGGCTTTTATTACGGCGCTGCCTCAGAGCGGCCAGCTTATCACGCATCTGCTGCCCGGTGGCCTCGTCGTAGTGGTGCACGGCTATCTCCGGTATTTTGGGGTCGGCGGCACGGTGGTAGTTGCGACCGACCACCTTAATCTGGCCTTCGTCAAGCTGTTTCTGCTGCGCCTCTATGTAGGCGGCCACCTTCTTGTGCAGCCAGCCGTCGGCCACCACCTCCACTATACCGCCCCGTTTCTCAATCTCATCCAACTCATTGAGTATCTTTTCCTCTATCTCATTGGTGAGCTTTTCCACGTAGAAGGAGCCGCCCAGGGGGTCCACCACCTGGGTCGCCTGGCTCTCGGCCTCTATAATCTGCTGCGTCCTGAGTCCCACCAGCGAGCCTTCCTCCGAAGGCACCGAGTAAGCCTCGTCGTAGGAGTCCACGTGCAGCGACTGGCAGCCGCCCAAAATGGCCGCCAGCGCCTGGTAGGCCGACCGGACGATGTTGTTCATCGGCTCCTCGCGGGTCAGCGAGCCGCCAGAGGTCTGCACATGGCAACGCATCCACATGGAGCGGGGGTTCTTGGCGCCGAAGCGGTGCTTCATAATACGGTACCACAGCCTTCTCACCGCCCGTAGGCGGGCCACTTCCTCGAAGAAGTCACTGCCCAGCGACCAGAAGAAGGCCAGCCTGGCGGCAACAAAGTCGACATCGTGACCGCGGCGCAGCATCTCCTCTATGGTGGCAATGCCGTTGGCCAGGCCGACGGCCATCTCGGTGATGCCGGAGGTGCCGAACTCGCGCAGGTTGTAGCCGTTAAGGGTTACATAGTTCCAGCGGGGCACTCGCTCCCGGATGAACTCAATATTATCGCACTGGATACGAAAGCTGTCTTTGGGGGAAATATACTCACAGGCACCGCGCACCAGGTTCTCCATAATAAAGTCGTTCTGGACGCTGCCGGCCAGCTTCTCCCAGGGGACGCCGCGGCGCTCGGCCATCACCAGGTACATGGGGAAGACAATGGCCGTATTGCGGGGGTAGTGGGTGACGATGGAGGCGCTGATTTTGTCTATGGGGATTTCCTTGAAGATAACGGCCATGTCATCGGTAAAGTCTATGGGCACGCCCACCGTGCCCACCTGGCCCAGGGCCTCAGGCTCGTCGGAGTCAAACATCTGCACGGTGGCTACGTCCAGGGCCAGGTTGATGCCGGTGGCACCGTGCTCCAGGAGCATCTTGAGGCGCTGGTTTATGTACTCCGGGGCGCCGGCGCCGGAGAGCTGGCGCATGGTAAAGGTGCGGCCGCGATACATATTGGGGTGCAGGCCGCGGGTGTAGGGCTCCTGCCCGGAGAAGGCCAGGCGGCCTAGGTAGTCGAAACCGGGGTTGGAGAGGGGGCTGTAGATAAGCTCCCGGGGAAGCTCGGAGCCCAGGATATTATGGGGCGTGGCCGTCCAGTTCTCCCGGTCGGCCGTGGACACGGTTTCTTTCAGCCAGCCGTCAAAGTCTTCTTTTATCTTCTTCAATGCCGCCGGGTTATACAGCGGCACGGAATTGTCGGAGGTTTCCTTCTCCTGGAGAATCTGCCGCGTCGTTTTGCCCTCTGTCATTCGTTACCCCTAGAGGTTTTTAGCGATAGTCAGGCGCATAATCTCTGATGTGCCCTCGTATATCTCGGTCAGCCGGGCATCTCTCAGGTAGCGCTCCACCGGGTAGTCTTTCGTGTAGCCGTAGCCGCCGTGAATCTGGAGGGCGTTGTTGGTCACCATCCGCGACACTTCGGAGGCGAACAGCTTGGCCATAGCCGCCTCTTTTATGTAGGGTTTGCCCTCGTCCTCAATACTGGCCGCCCAGTAGGTCATCAGGCGGGCGGCCTCTATCTGGGTGGCCATATCGGCCAGCATCCACTGGATAGCCTGGAATTTGGCGATGGGCCGTCCGAACTGCTGGCGCTCACGGGCGTACTTGAGGGAGGCATCATAGGCCGCCTGGGAGATACCCACCGCCTCGGCGGCCACCGTCGTCCGGCTGGCGTTAAGGGCATCCATGGCTATCTTGAAGCCGGCCCCCTCTTCACCCAGCCGGTTCTCGGTAGGAACGAAACAATCCTCAAAGATGAGCTCCACCGCCGAAATCCCGTGCAGCCCCATCTTTCTCTCATGCTTGCCCACAGAGAAGCCGGCTGTCCCCTTCTCCACGATGAAGGCGGTGACGCCGCGGTGGCCCTTTTCCTTATCCACGGTGGCGAATACCACCGCTATATCAGCTTCGGCGCCCAGGCTTATAAAAAGCTTGTTGCCGTTTAATACGTAGCCGTCGTCACGGCGGCGGGCCGTTGTCTGTATGGCCGCCGGGTCTGAGCCGGCGCCGGCCTCGGTGAGGCCGAAGCAGGCCAGCCGCTGGCCATCGGCGTGGGCGGGCAGGTATTTTTTCTTATGTTCAATTGAGCCGAAGGCGATAACCGGGTGGATGGCCAGCGAGAGGCTGATGCGGAAGATGGCCGCCACCGCCGCCGAGGCCCGGCAAAGCTCCTCAATGGCGATGCAGAACTCTGTCTTGCCCTTGCCGCTGCCGCCGTATTCCTCAGGGATGGTCAACCCGAAAAGCCCCAGCTCGGCCATCTGGCTTACCAGGCCATCGGGGACGACCTCGGTATCGTCTATCCTGGCAGCGGCCGGCTCAACCTCGCGGGCGACGAAGTCCCGTACCATCGTTCTGAGCATCTTCTGTTCTTCGTTCAGCGAAAAATCCAATTCGTCTCCCGCAAGATGTTTCTTGCCCTGTCTAAGCTACCGGCTGGCGTTTTCTTTTCAGACGCCCGCCGGAAACAAAACTCCGCCGGCGGGCTAATATCGCCTCTGCCAGTTGGGGCAGGCCCCGGCCGCAGGTGGCCTCGGTAGACACCACCTCACCCTCCCGCTGCCTTGTACCCAGCATAGCGTTAAGCCCCTGCAAGAGGCTTTCGGCGCCTTCCCTCTCCGCCTTGTTGATTACCAGTATATCGGCCACTTCCAGGATGCCGGCCTTCATAAGCTGAATGTCGTCCCCCATACCGGGCACCATAACCAAAACAGAGGTATGGCAGACATCGGCCACGCCCACCTCGGCCTGGCCACTGCCCACCGTCTCCACCAGTATAATATCCCTGCCCAGGGCGTCCAGTACCCGGACAGCGGCCAGCGTCGCCGCCGAGAGGCCGCCCGGCTGGCCGCGGCTGGCCAGGCTGCGGTAGAAAACGCCGTCGCTATGGCGCATCCTTATCCTATCTCCCAGTATGGCGCCACCGCTATACGGGCTTGAGGGGTCCACTGCCAGCACGCCGAGTTTTATATCCCGGCTGCCGAAGCATTCGGCCAGGCCGTCTATCAGAGTGCTTTTACCCGCACCGGGGGCGCCGGTTATACCCACCACGAAGGCGCCGCCGCAATAAGGCCCCAGGCGCTCAAGCTCCCCGGCTATTTCCAGGGCTTCATCCTCAATGGCCGTAATCAGGCGGGCGGCGGCCAGGCCGTCACCCTTTATCACTCTATCCGCCAGACCGGTAATATCTTCCATTTACGCTTAAACTCGCCGGGACGACCCCGTTAGTTTAACCTTGCCGCCGTCAAAAAATCAAACCGCCGGCCTTTCCTTGAGTCTTGCCACGATGGCCGTCATAGCCTCCCCGGCCCGGGTCCTGATGACCACATCGGCCCTGCTGTCCAGGGGAGTAACGCTCAGGTTGACTATAACGAGTTTGGCGCCGGCGGCCAGGGCGTAGTCCGGCAGGTAGGCCGCCGGATAGACGGTAAGCGTGGAACCGACGACGATAAAAAGGTTGCTGCCGCGGGCGCGCCGCGAGGCTTCCTTAAGCACATCCTCCGGCAGCGGCTCGCCGAAGAAGACGACCGCCGGCTTCAGGATTCCGCCACAGGCGGGGCAGTCCGGCACTTCCTCGGTCTCCAGCTGGGCCTTGATGTCATCGAAGGGATAACGGTGGCGGCAGCCCAGGCAAAGCAGCGACTGCATATTGCCGTGAAGCTCAAAGACCCTTTCCGCCGGCAGGCCGGCGCGCTGCTGCAGGTTGTCCACGTTCTGGGTGACGACGCAGTCCAGCCGGCCCAAGCGGTAAAGCTCGGCTATGGCGTAATGGGCCGGGTTGGGCGCGACGCTGGCCGACAGGTCCTTGAGCAGCCGCCAGTGCTTGGCGCGGGCGGCGGGGTCGGAGACGAACTTCTGATAGGTGAAGTCTTCGGGGTCGAACCTTTCCCAGATACCGCCGGGGCTGCGGAAATCGGGAAGGCCGGATTCGGTGGAAAT
>DAOUZU010000116.1 GCA_030665535.1 Dehalococcoidia bacterium | reverse complement strand
CGTTGCGTTGCTTGGTTTTGTTGAGTTGGTTGAGTTCTCTGCCATAGCTCCTCCTTAGATTTCCTGAAACTCGATTTGTCCTTCTAACAAGTCCTGGTATTCTTGACTGGTTAGCATATGCCAGCTTTCGGCGATGACGGACAGGGAACCTGAGCCGGCCAGAGTTGCGCTGCCGAATACCTCCCCGAGCAGCGTGCCGATGGCGGCGAGGGCCCCGCTTCCGGCCAGGGTGGCGGCGGCCATTAGTATCTTGCAGCCTATTGCCGCCAGGATGCCCTCTCCCGCGAGCGTGGCTTTAGCTGTGAGCGTGGCTACTGCTGCTGCTGCGAGCGATCCTGTGCCGGCCAGAGTGGCTGCTCCGTACTTGATGGCACCTTCAATGGTGCCTATTGCGGCCAGAACACCTTCTCCTGCCAGGGTAGCGGCGCCTGCGAGGACCTTAACGCCTGCGGCGGCCAAGGTTGCCTCTCCTGCCAGTGTGGCCCTGGCGGCAAGCGTTAGTTTGGCCAGAGTGGCCAGGGCACCCGCTCCACTGAGTGTGGCAGCGCCGTAGTGAATCTGGCCACCGGAGACCTCATTGAAATCGAACTCCTTTAGGTAATGAGTCCTAAAAGCATTGAGTTTGACCCGTGCCTTCTCCACCGTTTGAGTCGAGCTAAGCGATGACTCTACCCAATCACCTTTGCCGATCACCCCGGAGTGAATATTGTGCCAGGCGCCACTGTAATAGACGTCTATATCTACATCAGCGTCGCCAGTAGAAGTAGACCACCAGCTCCGAACTTTATCGCAGCTTATTGCGGACTCGAGGGTTAATTCCAGATAAGACCCGTCTTGAAACGTCCAGGCATGGGTATCTGTGTCTTCGTCATAGGCATTAGCCTCGGTAGTCCATTTACTATCGGGGTCGTTGTGCCCTGTCGGTGATACCCAGGCCATAACTAAACCTCACCAAAGTTCATCAAACTTAATCAATCCTCACCAAACTACTACTATACGCAAGGTCACGTCACTGTTATGTCGAGGTCGCCGGAGTTTATCTTAAATGTATCGCCGTTGTTTACGGTCTTGCTGGCATCAAGGGCACTGTGCATGAGAACATTGCCCCCGGAAGCGGCGTCCATCAATGCGACATGAGTTATTGTCCCCCAATCGGCGGTGGCCGTAGGAAAGGGAATATCGGCAGTATTGGAACTGGCGCCGCCTGATGCAGCCGACAGGGTAATGGACTGGCGGGCGTAAGCACCGCCGCTTACCTCGCCGGTGATGGTGCCTCCCTCAAGGCCGTTATCGGCGGTGAATAGAGCCACGTAAATGGTGGCCGGCGGTGTATAGGACTGGTTCCTGAGGATATGGTCTATGATTTTGTTTTCCAGGTAAGTGCTGAATTCAGCCATTTTTTATGCCTCCTATCCTTTGTATTGCACGACTAGCTTTTCCGTGCTAGGTTTATAGTAGATGTTGAGTACTGGCTTCTGATCGGCGGGAGGGTCTGAGGCGATGGGCGGGCCGCCGGAGGGCCAGGTGGCAACGACGCAGGCGTCCCTGGGGTTATCCCCGGGGACGGCCAGGATGACATAGTTGCCGACAACGAGGGCCAGCGATGGGATATTCTTAGCCACGCTAATGCCGTCGAGGTAGGTCGTGAGGGAGCCGGCGAGCTGGACGCCCGCCTTGTAGGTGGCGCTGTCGAAGTTCTTTAAGATACCGATTTCTATCATAAGTCCCCGTTCGTAACTCCCCTTATCCCCTCTTATCCCTTCGGCAAGCTCAGGGCAGGCCCTAAGAGGGGAACAAGGCACGAGGCTAAAGCCTCGGTTTTGAGGATGCCGACCTCTAGCATATGTTCACCCTCACCTTAATCCTCTCCCATCAAGGGAGAAGAGATTGCTTCGCTTCGCTCGCAATGACAGAATGGCGGCATGGCTAGTCCTCGGTATAGAATCTTCTCCGGATTATTCGGTTGGTGCGAGCGATGGCTTTGAGCTTCTTATCGTAGCGGTCCAGGCGCTCCTTTCCCCAGGCTTTATAGTTGATGGTGGCGTGCCTGCCGGCGATGCTGGCCCTGTCCACCGTGTAGGCCGAGGCTGACATAGCCAGGTAGCCTGTAACTCCGAGGACTATGATCTCTTCGTGCTCGGCCGGGATGGTGGTAGAACCGGCATCCAGGGTATGCCTCTTGAGCCATCGGACACATGCATCTTGCCCGTTGCCCTTATCCTCCATGTAAAGGTGGCCGGCCCAGTACTCGGTGCGTTGGAGGTATTTAGGGCTCCGGTCGATGGGAAACTCCACGGACACAATTTCGAGCAGTCCTGACAAACTTGAGATATCGAGCTCGGTATCGCCGTCGGTGGTGGCGATGTCGTCCTGCTGTTCAATTGGGGCGCGGAGCGAATATTCTGCGACAACTCTCTCGATGGCACCGTCCACTTCGTCGTCCGTCCAGCGGTAGTTCTGGCTGTCCGTATCCTGCAGGTCCTCGCGGACCCGGGCCCTCATTTCGGTTAAGTTCATTCCATAACTCTCCTGGTCCCTCTTATCCTTCGACTCTGCTCAGGATGAGTCTTAAGAGGGGCCTTTGGTTGAATATCCGCCTTAAGGTACGGGTCCCATCCTCTTCTTGTATCCCCCTTAAGGTAAGGGGGATAAA
>DAOUZU010000035.1 GCA_030665535.1 Dehalococcoidia bacterium | reverse complement strand
ATAGTCATCGTCAACGAGAACGATGTGGTGGCCGTTGACGAGCTTGGCGAGGCCCGCTTCGGCGATAACGACAACCTGTCGGCTATGGTGGCCAACCTGGTGGACGCCGACCTGCTGTTGCTGCTCACCAATACCGCCGGCCTCCATACCACCGACCCGCAACATCATGCCGATGCCCGCCTCATCGCCGAGGTGACGAAGATAGACGCTGAGGTTGAGCGCCTGGCGACGGACACGCCCAGCCACCAGGGCACCGGCGGCATGGCCACCAAGGTGGAGGCGGCCAAGCTGGCCACCGTCTCCGGCGTTACGGTAGTCATCGCCGATGGCCGGGAACCGGATATGATTCTGCGCCTGGCCGCCGGCGAGGCGGCGGGCACCCGCTTTCTGCCCACCGGAAACAAGCTGGAGAGCCGCAAGCGCTGGATGTTAAGCGGCCTCTGCACCAGGGGCAAATTGATTGTCGACGCCGGCGCCGCAAGGGCCCTGAAAAAGCAGCAGCGCAGCCTTCTGGCCGCCGGTATCAAGCAGGTTGAGGGCAACTGCCAGCGAGGCGATATCGTCAATATCTCCGATGAGGACGGGGCCCACTTGGGCTACGGCATCAGCAACTACAGCTCTAAGGACATCGCCCTCATCAAGGGGGCTCACTCCGGTAAGATTGCCGGCCTGCTGGGTTATGACTACGGCGCCGAGGTGGTGCACCGCAACAACCTGGCCGTAATTTAGAAAATGGAGGCGCTAAGTGACCACGGGTAAGCTATACCGCTACGATGACGGCCAGCTGATAGGTATTATTGAGTATAAGTTCCAGAACGAGACGGACGGAAACTGGTGGGGGGAGATGGTATTTACCAGGTATACAAAAGCAAGTAACGGCGACGCCTATCTAATAGAGACCGAAGACGGGCGCCGCGGCCGCTGTGCACTGAAAAAGAAGGTCAACAAGGCCGTCTCCGGAATACCCCCCCTCTACTACTACCATGTACGGGGCATCGGGCCCCTGGAATAAATGGTTACGACGGGCAGTCCGGCGGCTGTCCCGGGTACGATAGTGAGGATGCATGGCAGTACGCTACTCTAACGGTATTGGCGTTATAATAGACAAGGAGCTGGAGAAACCTATCGCCGATATCCGCTACCAGATGATGGAGACCGGTAAAACGAAATACACCATGGGCAAGTGGTGGGGGGAGTTCTCGGTAAAGCGGGAGATTAAACGGGCGGGCAACTATATTCTTGAATTTGAAGATGGCCGCAAGGGCGAGTGTATAATCAGCGCCAACAGCGAGGCCGCCAGAAGCACCTCCCGCTACCACTACAGCTTCTTCGGCCGGGGGCCGCTGGGGCGCCGCGGCTACAAATAAGCTATATCTGCAGCCTGAAAGAGGGTGGGTAAAATGAAAACAGCTACTGAAATACTTGAGGAAAAGTGCCGGGCGGCCAAAGCGGCCTCGCGGCGACTGGCCTATGTATCAACCGAGGTCAAGAACAGGGCGCTTGATGGCATCGCCCGGAGCCTTTCTAACGAGAAAGACCGCATACTGGCCGCCAATAAAATAGACACGGATGAGGCCAGGGCCACGGGTATGGGCACCGCCATGCTCGACCGGCTACTGCTAACCACGGAGCGCCTCGAAGCCATGGCCGCCGACGTGCGGGCGGTGGCCGCCCTGCCCGACCCGGTGGGTGAGGTCTGGGACATGCGCACCCTGCCCAACGGCCTGACGATAGGTAAAAAGCGGGTGCCGCTGGGCGTTATCGGCGTTATATATGAAAGCCGGCCCAACGTCACCGTGGATATAGTCAGCCTTTGCCTCAAGGCAGGCAACGCCGTAATTTTAAGGGGCGGCAAGGAAGCCCTCAACTCCAACCTGGCCCTGGCCGCTGTCGTCCAGGAGGCGGCCTCTGCCGCCGGCCTACCCGAAGGCAGCATCCAGTTCATTGATAACACAGACCGGGCGCTTGTCAGTCAACTGCTGGGCAAGTCGGATATTATTAACCTGATGATTCCCCGCGGCGGCGCCGGGCTGATAAAGTTCGTCCGTGAAAAGGCGACCATGCCGGTTGTCGCCGGCGGTATCGGTGTCTGCCATACCTATATTGACGGGGAAGCCGATATTGAGAAGGCGGTGGCCATCGCCCATAACGCCAAGGTGCAGCGCCCCACCGTCTGCAACGCTCTGGACAGCCTGCTGGTGCACACCGGAATCGCCAAAGAATATCTGCCCCTGGTGGCCGGGCGGCTGGCCGAGGCCGGCGTTGAAATACACGCCGATCAGCGGGCTCTAGCCATATTGAAGAAAGCGCCTTCCCTTAAGCTTAAGCCGGCCAAGGAAGAGGACTGGGGCAAGGAGTTCCTGTCGCTGACCATAGCTATCAAGGTGGTCGGTTCCCTGGACGAGGCGCTTGAGCACATTGCCGCCCACGGCTCCGGCCACTCCGAGGCCATAGTCACCGAGAACTACGGCGCCGCCATGCGCTTCTTAAACGAGGTGGATGCCGCCTGCGTCTATGCTAATGCCAGCACCCGTTTTACCGACGGCGGCCAGTTCGGCCTGGGCGCCGAGCTGGGCATAAGCACCCAGAAGATGCACGCCCGCGGCCCGCTGGGACTGCGGGAGATAACCAGTTATAAGTGGATTATCTTCGGCAGCGGTCAGGTTCGGCCTTAGAAGAAGATGGCCCTCAACGCTCTGCTATTTGCGAGTCTCGCCGGGGCGGCCACCCTGGCCGGTATCTCCTTGGTGCGGTGGCGGCAAGACCTAGCCCTCCGCTATTCACATTATGTCAACTCTTTTGCCGCCGGTGCCCTCATCACCATCGCCCTGGCCCACCTCATTCCCGAATCTGTGGAGCTGACGGGCGACGCCCTGCTGGTGGTGCTGGCTACCTTCATCGCCTTTTATCTCCTGGAGACGGTCGTCATCTTCCACTCCGGCTCGGCCATTCACTTCGAGGACAACTGCCAGCGGCCGGTGCACAACAAGGGGCCGGTTATCTTCTCCGGCCTTTTACTACACTCGCTGATAGACGGCTTCATTATCGCCGTGGGCTTTCAGGTCAGCCTGGAGCTGGGGCTATTTGCCGCCACCGGCGTCATCCTGCACGAGCTGCCGGAGGGCATCACCAGCTTCACCCTAATGCTGCGAACAATGAAGCATAAGACGGCCCTTTATCTCTCGTTGGCTGTCGCCCTCGCCACGCCGGTGGGCGCCGCTATCGCCCTGGGGCCGCTTGCTGGGCTTTCTGAATCGGGCCTGGGGGTGATGATGGCCGTAGCCGGCGGCTCCTTCCTCTATGTGGCCGCCTCCGACCTGATACCTGAGTCTCACCAGCATGGAGGGTTTATAAATAGCAGCTTCCTGCTGCTGGGGGCCGGCCTGCTCTATCTGTTGACCGTTATCTTCGGCTAGACCCTAATCCTTTCAAGGGCAGCTAGCTGGATCTCTATGAGTTGTTTTATGCCCTTCTCGGCCAGCGCCAGGACGCCGTCAAGGGTATCCCTGGTGAAGGGCCGGCTCTCGGCGGTGCCCTGAATCTCAACGAATTCACCATCTGCCGTCATGACTATGTTAAGGTCGGCCTCGGCGGCGTTGTCCTCGTCATAGCAGGGGTCAAGCAGGATATTGCCGCGCAGTAAGCCGACACTGGTAGCGGCCACAACGCTCCTGAGGACATTGCTCTCCAGAAGCCCCATCCCTGCCATATTTGTCATCGCCATGTGGAGGGCGACATAGGCGCCGGTGATAGCCGCCGTGCGGGTACCGCCGTCGGCCTGGAGGACATCACAGTCCACCATCAGCGTCCTTTCCCCCAGCTTTGTCAGGTCCGTCACTGCCCGTAGTGAGCGGCCGATTAAACGCTGTATCTCCTGGCTGCGGCCAGAAACTCGCCCGCGCGCGGAATCACGGGGGCTGCGGGTGACGGTGGCCCGGGGCAGCATGGCGTACTCGGCTGTAATCCAGCCGGTGCCCGAACCTCTGAGGAAGGAGGGTACTTTATTTTCACTGCTCACCGAGCAGGCGACCCTCGTCCGACCCTGCTCTATCAGCACCGACCCTTCGGCGAAGCTCTGAAAACCGGGTGTTATGCTCACCGGCCGTAGCTCGTCAAAGCGGCGGCCGTCAACCCTTTTCATCTTCAATCTCCCTTCGCCAGACTCCGCCAGAGTATAACACCGCCACTCGGCCAAGACAATTCCGCCGCCGGCCAGCTTGACAAAATGGCCCCCGATACATAAAGTGGAATTGTATGCGCCGCTCATTTGCGGCCCGACAGGTAGGCCTGGCAATGCCGGTACCTTATGCCAAGATAATTGTAAACCCGGTGGCCGGAGGCTCTGCAACAGGCCGCCAGTGGCCCCAGATAAGCCAGCGGCTGCGCTCCGGCGGTCTGTCGTTCGACTGGGAATACACCAGCGCTGCCGGCCAGGCCACAGAGCTGGCCAGGGCGGCCGCGGACAATGGCTACGGCTATATTATCGCTGTCGGCGGTGATGGCACCGTCAACGAGGTGGCCAACGGCATACTCGGCTCGCCGGCGGCGAGCAGCACCATGCTGGGTCTTCTTAGCGCCGGCACTTCTTCCGACTTTGCCCACTGCCTGGGCATCCCTGAGGACCACGACCCCGCCTGCTCCCTGCTGTTAAGCGGGCGGAAAAAGGTGATTGATGTCGGCTTTGTAGAATACTCAAGCGCCAGCCGGCCTCAAGGACGCTACTTTTTAAACGCAGCCAATGTCGGCTTCGGCGCCGCGGTAGTGGATTCCTGGAAAAACATACCCTCCCGCTCCGGCCAGCCCATTACCTACGCCCTGCGTGTGGCTGCCGGCCTGGGCTCACTGCTGCGCTACGACAACAGGGAGGTTACCCTGGACACCGAGAGCAAGGTGGAGACTATTCGCGGCTGGGCGGTGGTAGTGGCAAATGGCCGCTACTTCGCCGACAGGATGCTTATCGCCCCCCAGGCCAAGCTGGATGATGGCCTCCTGGATTTGCTGGTTATCGGCGATGTAAGCAAGCTGGAGTTTTTGCGGCTGTGGCCGGATCTTTACAAGGGCAGTCATATTGTCCACCCCAAGGTAATGATGAAAAAAGTGACTACAGCCACCGTTGATTCGGCGGAGGGGATGCTGGTCGAAGCCGATGGTGAACTCCTCGGCGAGGGCCCGGTATCCTTCCGCGTGGTGCCGTCCGCCCTGACCGTCGCGGCCTGAGCTATCTGGCCAGCAGGTCAAAGATAAACCGGAACGGGCCAAGCTCTTCCTTAACGCTGAGGTAGCTTTTTTCACCCCTTATAATTCGGCAGAAGGCCCGCCACACCCGCTCATTCTCAGCGGTCAGCTTGAAGAACAGGGGCGGCGTCCCGGTGGTGAACCAGGTAAATATCTTGGCTAGCGCCCGGGTTACGTCCAGCTCCGGCATCATTTCAGCATCCACCGCCCGCTGATAGGCGGCAAGACCGTCCCGCTCTCCGCCCAGGAACCCGACTACCGCCGGGACGGCTATCTGGCCGCTCTTAATGGCGTAGTAGATGCCCTCGCCGCTGACGGCATCGGTCAGGCCAGCGGCATCGCCAACCAGCAACCCCCGCCCGGCGGCGATGGGCGATCCCTTTTTACGCACCGGTAGGCGGGCCCCGCGCATAAGCCTGATATGGCTTTCATCCAGGTTGTAGCACTTCAGCAGCCCTTTGAGCCAGATTTCCAGTTTCTTGGCGAAACGCATCGGGCCGCCGATGCCGACGGACAGATGGTCTCCCTTGGGGAAGACCCAGCCGTAGCCGCCGGGAATGGTGCCCAGATCCAGGCCCATCAGGTCTTCCCACCGCGCCAACGTTTTTTCGTCGGCGTAGACCTCGGCCTCAAGCCCCAGATTGCAGTAGAAGCCGTCCTTAAGGCCCAGGCTGGTGGCCACGGTGCCGTTGACGCCGTCGGCGCCGACAATGACAGAGGCAGTGAAAACATCACCCCCGGCCGTCACCCGAACCATGCCATCGTCCGGCTCAACCCGAGTTATCTTCCGGCCATCCACCAGCTCGGCGCCGGCTTCCTGCGCTCTGCCGGCTAGCAGGCTGTCAAACCGCTGCCGGGTAACCATATATGTAGTCGGCTGTGGATAGCGCCGGGTAAGCCTGTAGCGGGACTTGTAGCTGAACCTGGCCCCGGAGATTACCCGCTCCACCACCGGGGCAATATCGAAATCCAGCAGATTGGCTGCGCGGACATTGATACCGCCGGCGCAGGTCTTGTAGCGGGGCAGCTTTTCCTTCTCCACCAGCAGCGTCTTGACCCCGGCCACGGCCAGCCCGCGAGCGGTTACCGCCCCAGCCGGCCCGGCCCCCACGACGATGACATCGTATTTCGTACTTTTCAACTAATACCCTAGTCCAGGCTCACCAGGTGCTCCGCCAGCCAGGCCAGAGCGGCCTCAGCCGCTTGGTATCTGTTCCGCTGACGGTCTCCCTGAAATACATAGCGGCGGCTCAAGGCCCCGGAACGGTGCGCCAGCCCGATGTAGAAAAGGCCCACCGGCTTGTCCGCGGTGGCTCCGCCCGGCCCGGCGATGCCGCTATCGGCCAGGCATATATCCACCCCCAGCGCCCGGCGGCCTCCACCGGCCATCTCCTCGGCCACCTGGGGGCTGACGGCGCCGTACTTGCCTATGTTTACCGCCTTCACCCCGGCCACGTTTATCTTAATTCCGTCGCTGTAGGCGACTATTGACCCCTTGAAGTAGTCCGAACTGCCGGCGACATCGGTTATGAGTTGCGATAGCAGTCCGCCGGTGGCCGATTCAACCACCCCCAGGGTCATCCCCCTCTGGCGCAGCAAGCGGCCTATTTCCTGCTCAAGAGTGGCCATTTAAACTCCACCGGCGGCAATGGACGGGTCCACCGTTAAGTGTTAATATGCTGGATTATATAGCAGCCGAAAGGTAAAGGAAAGCTGAAAGAAGATGAAGCCCGGCTGGCCGTTCGGGTTCAGCCCGGCACCGCCAGCAATGAAGTGGCCGGTATGAGCCAGGAGACGTTGCGGTTAAAAATAGCCGCCCCGCCGCAAAAGGGCCGGGCCAACCGTGAGCTGGTCGTTTTCCTCAGCCAGCGGCTGGGCCTGAAACGGAACAGCGTGGAAATCCTGAGCGGGCATACCGCCCGGAACAAGGTTATCCGTATCCGCGGGCTCAGTAAGGAGGAGGTTCTGAAACGCCTTCTGCCGCAGCAGGGAGCTATGAACCGGCTGTTATAGGCTGGTCTTTTCCGTCCCTTTGTTGTAAACTTTACTAGTCTTCGTCCGGGCAGTTCTCCCTGGGCTCAATAATCTGCCGGGCGTCATCAGCCAGCTCCCGCGGCACCTTTATCTTGACATCTGCCAGGCCGTCAACCATTATGCCGATTACCCGACCGGCGCTCTCGTACTCCAGCAGGACGGGGACGCCCTTGCTCTCCAGGTGAGACTTAAGCAGGTTGGCCGCAATCTCCCCCTGGACAGTACAGATAACCACCAGTTCTTTTGACTCCGTCATGATCGCGCCGCTATGTTAGTGCCTTGCCTTAAGGCTGTCAAGCGCCGGGCTTGATAGAAAGCCGCAGGGGTGCTAGGCTGAGCAGCCGGTGAGCATGAAACAAATAGAAGACGACTTCAGGGGACAGGGAGGCCTCAACCTCTACTACCAGTGCTGGCTGCCGTCCCAGAAACCGAAGGCGGTGCTGGTACTAGTGCACGGCCTGGCCGAGCACAGCGGCCGTTACGGGAACGTGGTGGACTACTTTGTGTCCCGGGGCTACGCCGTCTGCGCCCTTGACCACCGCGGCCACGGCAAATCCCAGGGCTTGCCGGGCTACGTAGAGCGTTTCTCCCACTTTGCTAGTGACCTCATCGACTTCCTGAACATCGTGCGCCGCCTTTTCCCGCAGGCCAGGATTATTGCCGTCGGCCACAGCGTCGGCGGCACCATCGCCGCCGCCGGGGCTGTCCAGGCACCGGCAAAGCTGGACGGACTTATTCTTTCGGGGGCTTTTGTGATACCGGGCACCAGCCTTTCGCCGGTTAAGATACTGGCGGCACGGTTGCTCTCGCTGCTTCTGCCCAAAATGGGCGTCGATACCATTGACGCCGCCGCTGTCAGCCAGGATAAAGCCGTAGTCAGGGCCTACATCAACGACCCCCTGGTATATCACGGCAAGGTAAGCGCCCGGCTGGGCGCTGAAATCATCACGGCGATGCGGCGGCTACTCCTTGAGATTGCCGGGCTTACGCTCCCCGTCCTGATTATGCACGGCAGTGAAGACCGCCTGTCCCGGCCGGAGGGCAGCCACCTGCTTTATGAGCGGGTTGGCTCTAAACATAAGACGCTAAAACTCTACCCGGGTTTCCACCACGAACTTTTCAACGAACCGGGGCGCCGCCAGGTTTTTGAAGATATGGAGCGCTGGCTGGATATTCACAAACCCCCGGGACAGGGCTAAGCTCAAACCCACGTTATCAAGCCGGAGGCCTGTATGATTGAGCGTGTTCATGAGCATATCGTTAACGAGTTGCAGCAGAATGCCCGCACGGACACGTTCTTCATCCCGACGGCAATCCTGCTCAACCTGCTGACCCTGGGAATCAATTCCAGTGTGGCCTCGGATTCGGACTCAGGCGTCACAATGCCGATAGTGTTCACTACCTTCATCATCCTGGTGCTGGTGGTTAACTTTGTGGTCGTAATCTGCCTGCAAAAAGGAAAGCAGACCAGGATTAAGCTTATAAACGGGCTCCTCAGGATGTACAAAGACCAGGGCGTCGAAGGGTACTATGACGCCTCGCTGATATCCAATTACAGCACCAGGTACAACCTTTTCCTGCTGGTGGCCGTTTTCACGGGGCTTATCGCCATATTCGTATCCCTGACCATACTGGCAGAGGTTTAAAACTTTCCATCATAACGCTTGACAATTTAATTCTTTGTGATTAGAATGCGTCTAATACTTAGGGCCTAGTCCTCAACCCTGTTTAATTTTTACAGGAGGCCATTAAAAACTGCCTTTATCCAATACAACCCTTGACATTATCTGGCGCAGCCATTACAATGCGACTAATACTTTGGAACTAGTCCCCCCGGCCCTTAATTTGTTTGCCGGGGATTGCCATAGAGGCGGATCTAAATCAACGGGAGAGGTGACGCAATGATTCGTAAACCAGTGACAAGGCGAGACTTCGTTAAGC
>DAOUZU010000045.1 GCA_030665535.1 Dehalococcoidia bacterium | reverse complement strand
GTAGAAAAGACTCTCGGCGCGGCGGGCAAAAGCGGCGCCGAACTCTTTTTCCAGCAGGGCCGGGAACATGGCGGCGAAGATGCCGACGGCCTCAATGGCCGGCCCCTTGGTGATGATTATCTTATCTCCGGTGCGGGCCATAGCGGCGGTGACATACTCGTCCAGCCCACCGACGCCGATGACCGTCGCCCCGCCGACCATGGGGTAGTGGCAGTTCTCGTAGCGGGCGGTGTGGCCGCAGACGATATTTACGCCCAGCTTCTGGCACTCGGTGTGCATCGTCTGCCACATCAAGGTGAGCTGCTCCTTGGTTATCTCCATGGGCAGGTTAAGGTCTATTGCCATGTACTGCGGCTTGAGGCCGGAGGTGGCCGCGTCCGAGACCAGGATATGGATGGCGAACCAGGCGGCCCTCTCCCAGCCATACTCCGGGACGATAAACACCGGGTCGGTGGTAAGGGAGACGGCCCTGTCGCCTATCTGGACAACGCCGTTGTCCACGCCGTGGTGCGGGCCCACCAGTACATTATCATTCTTGGCCCCCAGCCGCGGGAATATCAGCTCATGGAAGATTTCGGCAGATATCTTGCCGATTTCGGGGATTTCACTCATTTTGGGAACCTCCTGTGCAGTCCCAATTGGGAACAACCGGGCAGCTAGCGACGATTCTTGAGCAGGGGAGACATCGCCCTCAGTTTGGCCACGATGGGCGGCAGCGCCTCTAGGACACGGTCGATATCCGCCGGCTCCGTCCATTTGCCCAGCGTGAAGCGGAGCGAGCCGTGGGCCAGCTGCGAGGGGACACCCATCGCCAGCAGGACATGGGAGGGCTCCAGGTTTGACGAGCTGCAGGCGGAGCCGGTTGAGACGCAGATACCCTTCAGGTCCAGGTTCAGGCACATAGATTCGCCCTCGACAAAATCAAAGCTCAGGTTGGCGTTGTTGGGCAGCCGTTTTACCGCGTGGCCGTTCAAATAGCTGTGGTCAATACCCTCCAGGATGCCCTGAATCAGCCTGTCGCGCAGGGGGGTCAGACGCTCGGCTTCAGCGGCCATCTCCTGCCCGGCCAGCTCGACGGCCCGGCTCAGGCCGACGATGCCGGCCACATTCTGTGTCCCTGAACGGCGAGTCCGTTCCTGGCCGCCACCGTGCGTAATAGGCTCCATGCGAACACCCTTTCTTATGTAAAGGGCGCCTGCCCCTTTGGGGCCGTATAGCTTGTGGGCGGACATAGACAGGAGATCTACCCCCAGCTCGTCCACATTCACCGGTATGCGGCCCACCGCCTGCACGGCGTCGGTATGGAGATAGACACCAGCCTGGCGGGTGGCCCTGCTGATTTCAGCCAGGGGCTGTATGGTTCCCAACTCGTTGTTGGCCAGCATCACGGAGACCAGGATCGTCTTATCCGTTATGGCGCGGCGGACCTCATCAGGGTCTACGATACCCTGGTCGTCCACGCCCAGGTAGGTCAGCTCAAAGCCGTTCTTTTCCAGGAACCTGGCCGCCTCAATAATGGCGTGGTGCTCAATGGCGGTGGTGATGATGTGGTTGCCCCGGCTGTGCATGGCATTGGCAACGCCGATTAGGGCCATATTATCAGCCTCGGTGCCGCCGGAGGTGAAAACTATCTCCTCGCTGCGGCTGCCGATTAGGCCGGCCACCTTGACCCTGGCCTCTTCAAGGGCGGCGGCGGCCTCCTGGCCGCAGGAGTAGATGGCCGAGGGGTTGCCGAAAACCTCGCTGAAATAGGGCAGCATCGCCTTTACCACCTCGGGGTGGACCGGTGTCGTGGCCGCATAATCAAGATATATCCTGCCCATTCAAACCTTCTGCTGTTTTAATGAAAAGTGGTCGCCGTCAAACACCGCAGCCAGCAAAACGGTAACTCGGGCGGGCTACTTCCGCCCGATTATTTTACTTATCGCCCTCTTCCTCTAGAGACTTGAGGAATATATCGGGCACCTGGGGTGCCTGGCTGTCTACCCATTTCTTGAGACAGCCCAGCGAACAAAAGCCGTAGCGGTCTATAACCTCCACATCCTTCAGGGAGGATAAAACCAGCCAGCCGCGCAGTACCTTGCAGGGCAATTCCTCCTGGCCGAACTCTGCCGTCCGCCCGCAGAAATGACACACGCAGTGCCTTTTAACCATTAGCCCACCCCTTACGCCGAGACCTCATTATATCAAAAAGGGGACTGTCAAACCAGCCGGACAATGAGAAGAAAACATACCCGAAAGGCTAATGGCCCAGCGATGCCGGCTTAGCCGGGAGCTAGGCTCCGCCGGCGGCGATAAATCCGCTGGTAGCCCGGCTGTGGAGGTTCTTGTCTATCAGCAGCCCCTCGACGCCGGTCAGCCCCTCCAGCAGGGCCAGGGCTTCATCGGCGCCCATCACCAGGGCGGCGGTGGACAGGGCATCGGCGTAGGTGGTATCTGCGGCCGTAACAGTGGCGCTAGCCAGCTCGGCGGGTGAATAACCCGTGCGGGGGTCTATTATATGGTGGTAGCTGTAGTCGGCGGTATAGGCGCTCTCGTAGTCCCCGGAGGTGGCCATGCAGCTGTTGGAGGACTCCACCACCTCGTAGTAGCCGGACAGCGCCCGCGGATGGACGATACCCACCTTCCAAGGGTCGCCGTCCTGGCGCATGCCGCGCAGCGAAAGGTCGCCGCCGGCCTCCACCAGCACCTGGGTCATCCCCCTGGCCTTCAGGAGGCCGGCGGCCTGGTCTACTATGTAGCCCTTGCCGATACCGTCCAGGGTAATACCCATACCCTGTTTGGCCAGGGTTAAATCACGGCCTTTGATGATAAGGTTGCGGTAGCCGACCAGGGCCAGCGCCCCGCTGATATCGGCGGCATCGGGCGGCCTGTTGTTGGCGAAGCTATCCTGGTAAAGGTCTTGAAGCGGCTTCATGGTAACGTCAAAGGCGCCGCCGCTGAGCATGGCATAGACCTGCGCCCTCTCCAGGACGGAGACCAGCTCACTGGAGGCTCCGGTCAGGCTGCCGGAAGCATTAAGGCGAGCAAGCTCGCTTGAGGAATCGTGGCGACTTAAAATGCTGGAAAGACGGCCTATTTCGGCGAAGGTGTCCTGGGCTATGGCGGTGCCGGCGGCTTTATCGTCGCCAATTACGGTGATGGTGACAAAGGTGCCCATCATACGGCGCGTCTCACTGATGCGCTCCGGCCCGGTGGCATCCATCAGCTGCTTTATACCGATGCCCCCGGCGGCGATAACGCCGGCGCCGATAGCCGTTATGCGCAGGAAATCACGCCGGTTCATTTTTTTCTTCATCTTCTTCTATACCTCAGGCCACTATATTAACCAGCCGCTAGGAGGCAAATAGCTTTACAGCCACGATGCCCAGGGCGATAACAGCCACCGACAGCACCAAGATAGTCAGCACCCGGTCCTGCAGGCGGTATTTGATCGCCGTTTCCTCCATCTCTTCCTGCCGCTCCTTGGCCGCCTTTTCATAGCCGACACCGGCCAGTATGGCGTCCCAGTAACAGGCATCCACACAGCGGCCGCAGTAGGTGCAGGTCAGCGTATCCACCTCAAACTCATCAACGGGATAACCGATGTCGCACCTCAGGCACCTCTTGGCCTCTTTAATAACCTCTTTCTCCGTAAGGCTGAGTTCTTCTTCGGCACAGGTGCCGTCCGCATTGCGGCAGATCAAACGGGTGCGTACTTCAGGGGGCAGGCCACCCTTTGGCGAGCTGAGCAGCTCCACCTTTTCTTGCTCTACTGGCGGTGCCAGCGTCTCTGTTATGTCGCCGTTGCCCCCCAAATACTTGTCTATGGAGATGGCGACCCACCTTCCAGCGGCGATAGCTTCTACCACCGACCGCTGCTCGTTAACCGCATCTCCGGCGGCGAAGAGGCCTTCCCTATCGACAACCAGGACACCGGTTTCCTGCTCGCTCTCTCCCTGGCCACCAATGGCAGCGATGATGGTATCCGCGGCCACTATCTGCTCTGTACCGGGAATGGTGTCGCAAAAGAGCTTGCCCCCTTTATCAAATCCGAAGGAACGCACCTTTGAGGTCTCTACTCCTTCGGCCCGGCCGTTACCCGAGACCACCCTGGCAAAGGTATACCAGGGATGTGTATTAACGCCCGCCTCCAGAGCCTGGTCAATGGCCCAAGGATCAGATACGCTACCCCCCTGGTGTTCCATGCCAAACATATCAACGTCAGTAGCACCGTGGTGCAGGGCTTCCAGGGCAGAATTAAAGGCGGCACTGCCACCGCCCAGCACTACTACCCGCTTACCTAGCTTTACTTCTTTACCATCACTGATATCTTGGAGGAAGGCATCACCATCCAGCACGCCTTCCAGTTCCGTGCCGGAAATCGGCAGTGGCAGCCCCTTGCCAGTACCCACCGCTACCAAGACAGCGTCATAGCCTTGCTCTAGGAGGGCTACCGCCGAATCCACCTTAGTGTTCGTTTTTATCTCAACGCCGATGTCTTCTATCTCTTGAATCTCCGCTTTGAGGATATCCTTGGGCAGTTGGTAAGCGGGGATACTTTCCAGCATCTTGCCCCCCGGCTCAGCGGTGGCCTCAAATACGGTTACGGCGTGGCCCTTTCGCTTCAGGTAGTATGCGGTGGTCAGGCCAGCTGGCCCAGACCCGATAACGGCCACCCGTTTACCGGTGGGGGTGGCTTCCTTGAAACCATGCTTCCAGAGACCGGTATCGTGCGTGGCGGCGTATCTCTTGAGCGCCCGTATCAGGATATGCTCATCTATCTGGCCGCGTTGGCATTCTGCCTCGCAGGGATGCTTACAGATATAGCCGCAGATTGAAGGGAAGGGAATCCTCTCCCGGTTGACGGCTACTGCTTCCGGATACTTGCGTTCGGCGATGTAGCGGATATAGCGGGGAATGTCCACGCCGGCGGGACAACCCTGGCTGCAGGGGGAGATGCCCACCTTTTTGGTTATATCCTTCTGGCGGTCAATAACAATAGCATCTACCGGACATCTCCGGGCGCACCTGATACAACCCGTACAGCGATCCTTAGACCAGGTGAACTCCCCACCCCTGGTCTTTTTGGTACTAGCTATCTTATCCCCATACTTATGGGTTTCTATCTTTGTTTCCACGGCTCTATTTGCCCTAGCCATTAATCGCCTCCACAATCGCGCGACCGCAGTCGCTCCCCACTCCAGCCCCATTTATTAATCCACGGTATTCCTGTACTACCAATTGCCGCCTCACCTCGCAAAAACCCTTCTCAGGCCATCGCCGAGCCATATCCGCACCCTCAGTATGATGTCCATAGTGGCCCCCACCGGACACAGGTAATGGCACCAGAAATCATAGATAAACATGGCCACGCCCAGCGTAACCACCACCAGCAGCCACTGCTCCGGGGTGCCCTCAACGCTGAAGACGGTCCCCCAGGGCTCAAAGGTTGATATGGCCGGGCTGCGCAACAGCAGAACCATCAGGAGGACTCCCCAGAGGATGAAATAGCGGGTATTGCGCAACATTATCTGCCGCTTGGTGATGGGCCTGACGCGGCCACCGCCGATGAAGTGGGCCGTCTCCTGCATAGCCACGAAGGGGCAGATCCAGAAACACCAGAAGTTCTTGGCAAATACTACGGCCATCGTAACCAGGCCGCCGACTAAAATATAGAGGAAAAGGTTAGACTGCCAACTGGGAGCGAAGCCTGTTGGCCAGATGGCGAAGTTGATCAGGCTCAACGGGCTGGCAAGCCAGACACCGAAGACGATAAAACCAAAGGCCAGTGAAAAGATACGCAGCCTGTGAAACTTGTTAAAGGGCGGCACCATGCGGAAGGTGAACACCATGCCCAGGCCCACCAGGAGGGCTATTTCAGCTGTGCCAAAATCAATCTCCTCCTCGGGCACGGGGTAGGGGTCGCCCAGCTGCTCGGCTATCAGCAGTCTGCCGCTGGCCACCGCCGAGGACACGCCGTTGGAGGAGCGTGTCGCCCCACTGGCGACGTCTATGTCCTCACCCAGCTTCAGGGCATCAGAGTACTGCCGGTCGATATACTGGGAATAGAAACCACCGGACGCCAGCTTGCCGAACCAGGCCACGGTATCGTTGTTCTGGACCACCTGAACATCCTGGATGGTTCCGTCCAGCGTCCAGACCACCATAACGATCATCGGGCCGCCGTAGCCCTGCCCCTCGGAGGCGGTGACATAGTTTATCGGTATGCCGGTGGCGTCGACGGCACCGTAGAGATAATTCTCGTCGGCGGCCATGTCCGCCAGGAGCTCAAAACTGGCCGCCTCCGGTAGGACATCGTCGAGGAAGGGTTCAACATCGCTACTATAAGAGAGCTGTCCGTAAGCACCGGCCCCTAAGAGGCTGAGGATGGCCAGGATGACCAGCACTTTCGAGCCGTTAGTTCTCCAGAAATCACCCAACGCTAAGCACAGCTCCTCTCGCTACAAGCCTATTGCACAGGGTACAAGCCGAGAAATAACACGATATCAGTTTCGCAGAGCATTTTAACAGCTTTCATTGGCTCAAGTCAATCCGTTAATCATATTTCTTATAGCATACATAAGTATGCATACCAAAGTATACTGCTCGTTAAGCACCGGCAATAGTGACCGCCTTCAGAATGATTGTAATCAGGCTGACAGCCGCCGCCGCCAGTACCAGGAACATTATCACCAGGCTGGCTATCAGGCCGCCCTTTTTAGCCGGGGCTTTACCTGTCTGCCCCATAAATGGGTTACCTCCCTGCGCGTTTTTAGTATTATATCCATTGTCGCCCCCACGGGGCAGAGGTAATAACACCAGAAATTATAGACGACAGTGGCCACCACCAGCGTCAGTACCACCAGCAGCCATTGCAGCGGATCTCCCTTGAGGCTGAACAGCGCATTCCAGGGTTCGAAGACAGACACGGTGGGGTTGTTGAGCAAAAGGACCAGGAAAAGGGCCGCCCACAGGAGGAAGTAGCGGCTGTTAGCCAGCAGCCGCCGCCAGCTGGTCCGCGGCCGCAGATTGAACCCGCCCAGAAAATGGGTCAACTCCTGTACGGCGGCGAAGGGACACAGCCAGAAACAGTAGTAGTTCTTGCCCCGCAGAAGAGCCAGACCGACCACGCCGAAGACCAGTATGTAGAATATCAGGCCCGTCTGCAGGTTCGGCCCGTAGCCCACCAGCCAGGCGGCAAAATTGGTGAGGCTCAAAGGAATGGCCAGCCAGACGCCCAGCACGACAAAGCTGAAGGCCAGGGTCAGGAAACGCGGCCAGCGCCACCGCCTGAGTAACGGCACCGAACGCAGTGTCACCACCACGCCGATACCGGCCAGCAGCAGCCACTCAGCCGCGCCGAAGTCAACAGGTTCTCTGGGTACCGGAATGGGGTCTCCCAGTTGCTGGGAGACCATCTCTCTTCCCACCTGCACACCC
>DAOUZU010000089.1 GCA_030665535.1 Dehalococcoidia bacterium | reverse complement strand
CACAAGCTGGGCCTTATAGATGCCAGGGCCACCAACCAGCTGGATACCTTCAAGGCCGGTGTCTCCTTCGCCCGCACCGAGGGCATCATCAGCGCCCCGGAGGCCAACCACGCCATCAAGGTAACCATTGACGAGGCCCTCAAGTGCCGCCAGTCCGGTGAGTCCAAGACCATTCTGCTGGCCCACAGCGGGCACGGTCACTTTGACATGGCCGCCTACGACTCCTACCTGGCGGGCAAACTCCGGGATTACGACTACCCCGAAGAGAAGGTCAAAGAGGCGCTGGCCTCGTTGCCCAAGGTGTAGCCTGGAGAAATAGAATACCGAAAATGGGGGGCGGGATAATCCCGCCCCCCATTCTATAGCCGTTGCTGTGCAATATCTAGGGTGTTTTAGCCACCCCCAGCGTTATCTCGTGGCCGGCCAGTGTGAAGCCTTCGCCAAACGCGCCCTCAGGGACGGCCTCCTCCATAAGCCGGTGGGACAGCGTTTCCCGCTCTATGTAGCCGGCAAAGTCGGCCATTACCTGCTTTACGTAATCATCACCCGCATAATAGGTGGTAATGTGATCGGCGATGTTAAAGTCGGCGGCGCGGCGCATCGTCTGCAGGCGGTGGACTATCTCCCGGGCCAGCCCCTCGGCGGCCAGCTCGTGGGTGATGACGGTTGAGATGGCCACCGTATAGCCGGCCTCCGCGCTGACGGCAAAACCCGGCCCGTCAAGCCCGGTATCGCTTCCGATTATCCTCAAGGCCTTAACATTCAGCTCCTCCAGCACCTGGTCTTTCACCCTCTCCAGGCTATCCTGTTCGGCAGACGAGGCCAGGCAGACGACCACCTCAGCCAGCGGCTGGCGCACCTTAATGCCTGCCTGGCTGCGGGCCGCCCGGCCCAGGCTGGAGAGCCTCATAGCCAGCCGGATGTCATCGGAGAGCTGCCGGTCAATCAGGCTCTCATCGGCCACCGGGAAATCGGCCAGGTGGACGCTGTCCGGGGCATCTGGAAAGACGGAGACCACCAGGTTCTGGTATATCTCATCAGCCATAAAGGGGGCAAAGGGGGCCATCAACTTAGCCGTAGTTACCAGGCACCCGTAGAGCGTCCGGTAGGCGGACAGCTTATCGGCGTCGCTCTCGCTCTTCCAGAAACGGCGGCGACTGCGGCGCACGTACCATTTGGACAGGTAGCCGACAAAGTTCTCAATGCGGCGTCCGGCCCCGGTAGGGTCGTAGTTAGCAAGACCCGTATCCACGTCCCTGATGAGAGAATTAAGCTCGGAGATGATCCAGCGGTCAAGCTCAGAGGCCGCCGCTCCGTCCTTTTCCTCGGTGGGAGTGAACTTATCTATGTTGGCGTAGGTGACGAAGAAAGAGTAGACATTCCACAGGGTGAGCAGGAATTGCCGCGTCACCCCGGCCACCAACTTCTCCGAGAAACGGCGGGCGTTACCCGGCGGCGTAGCGGTGAAGAAGTACCAGCGCAGGGCGTCGGCGCCGTACTTGTTGAGAAGCGCCCAGGGCTCGACCACATTGCCTTTGGCCTTGCTCATCTTGTTACCCTTGGTATCCAGGATGTGCCCCAGGGAGATAACATTCCGGTAGCTGGGGCGGTCAAAGATGAGGGTGGCAATGGCATGCAGGCTGTAGAACCAGCCACGGGTCTGGTCGATGGCTTCGCAGATATAATCGGCGGGGAAGCGACCGTCGCTCAGCAGCGTTTCGTTCTCAAAGGGATAGTGGTGCTGGGCGATGGGCATATTGCCAGAGTCAAACCAGCAGTCTATCACCTCCGGCACCCGCTTCATTTTCCCGGCACAGTGGGGGCAGTCGTAGGTTACTTCATCAATATATGGTCTGTGTAAATCTAACTTGTTCTCCAGTCTATCCAAAACTAGCGAACTGACTTCCGCGTTCGGCTTCCCTTTAAGCTCATCCAGGCCGCCGACGGCCTCCTGTTGGCCGCAGGAGTCGCAGCTCCATATGGGCACCGGCGTCCCCCAGTAACGCTCACGGGAGATGGCCCAGTCCACATTGTTTTCCAGCCAGTCGCCGAAGCGGCCGCGCTTCAGGTGTTCCGGGTGCCAGTTTATCTCCTCGTTTAAGGCGATGAGCCGGTCTTTCAAGGCTGTCGTCTTGATGTACCAGGTCTTCTTAGCGTAGTAGAGCAGCGGAGCGTCACAGCGCCAGCAGAAGGGGTAGGTATGCCGTATCGTCTCCTGGCGAAATAGAAGGTTCTTCTTCTCAAGCTCGGTCACCACCAGAGGGTCGGCTTCCTTGACGAAGAGGCCGGCGAAGGGATAATCGCCCGTTATGCGGCCGCCCAGATCCACTGGATGTATGAAGTAGAGGCCGTTCTCCTGGCCGGCAGCGTAGTCCACCTCGCCGTAGGCCGGGGCAGTGTGGACGATGCCGGTGCCCTCGTCCATGGTGACGAAATCGCCGGTTATCACCGGGTAGGACAGGGGCTTATTCCCGGCGGCGACAGCCGGCCCGCCGTCGGTCTGGCCCATTACTGTCAGCGGTACGCTGAACTCAGCGGGGTTAAAAAGCGGCTCGTATTTCAGGCCGGTCAGCCGGCTGCCCTTCAGCCGGGCCACCACCGGCGCTCCCCCCAGGTCGACAGCGCCAAGGCGGGCGGCGGCCATGATTATATACTCGTCCTCAACGGCGACGACGGCGTACTCGGCATCAGGCGCTACCGCCAGGGCAGTATTGGCCGGCAGCGTCCAGGGAGTGGTCGTCCAGGCCAGCAGATAAGACGGCTTCTCCGCCAGCAGGCGGGCTGTTTCCTCATCTATCTCCGCACCGGCCAGTGACGAAGCCACCAGCCGGAACTTTATGTAAACCGATGGGTCCTCAGTGTGTTCCCGGTAGCCGAGGGCCACCTCGTGCGAGCTCAGGGAGGTGCCGCAGCGAGGGCAGTGGGGCGTCACCTTATGCCCCTGGTAGACCAGCCCCTTGTCCCACAGCTGCTTTATCGTCCACCAGCAGGACTCAACGTAATCGTTCTCCATGGTGATGTAGGCGTGCTCCAGGTCAAGCCAGAAGCCGATGCGCTCTGTAAGGGAGTTCCACTCTTCCACATAGCGGAAGACGCTCTCACGGCAGCGGGCGTTGAACTTGGCGATTCCGTAGTCCTCAATATCCGCCTTACTGGAGAAGCCGAGCTCTTTTTCCACTTGTAATTCCACCGGTAGGCCGTGGGTGTCCCAGCCGCCGATGCGCGGCGTGTAGAAGCCCTTCATCGCCTTGTAGCGGGGGATGATATCCTTGAAGACGCGGGAGAGGACATGGTGGATGCCGGGGCTGCCGTTGGCCGTCGGCGGGCCTTCATAGAGAGTGAAGCGGGGGCCGCTCTTGCGGGTATCCACGCTACGCCGGAAGGTGTCTTTCTTGCGCCATAGCTCAAGTATCCGCTCCTCAAGCTTGGGCAGGTCTACCCGGCTGCCTACCGTTTCAAACATGCTCTGGCCTCCCCTATAAAGAAATCCCGCCCTCCAGGGACGGGATATTAACCCGCGGTACCACCCCGCTTCCCCCACCCCACCGGGCGAGGGCTCTCATTTACAGGCACCTTTATGCCCCCATCGTTGCTAACGGCCGACGATACCGATCAGGCCTACCGGGTGGCCACGGCCACCGTTCGGTTGATGGCTCGGGAGTGATTTTGGGGAGGACGGCAATATCTGCTTCCACCAAACCAGACTCGCTCGCTAGCCGCTTGTCTCCCTACTCTTCTCCGTCAACGCCTTTGGAATATCAGACTATCACACCCGGGCGGGCCGAATCAAGCCGTCTCTTTGAGCACTATGACCACCTTGCGCCCCTCGCCGAAACCGACGCTCTGGGTGGACACTTCGGGGTGTTCGGCCAATGCCAGATGTACGATACGCCTTTCAAAGGGCGGCATCGCCTCCAGGGAGAAGGGCATCCGCCGCGTTATAACCTGCTCGGCCATACGCTGCGCCAGGGCGTGGAGGGCCTCAAAACGCCGCTGCCTGTAGCCGTTGACATCTATAACCAACGGCACAAAGGTCTTCATTTTGCTGGTCAGCAGCAAGCGCACCAGGTACTGAAGGGAGGAGAGGGTCTGCCCCCGCCGGCCAATTAAAATGCCCAGGTCATCACCCAGGATATTGAGCAGCAGGCTGGCGCTATCGTCCTGACCGCCGCTAATCAGTTCCGCCGGGCCTGTCTCTACATCCGCATCCACGCCCAGCTTATCCAAGAGCCCTTCAAGCAGCTCCCGGGCGGCGTCTGCTGAATCGGTGACATCGGCCTCATTACCCGGCTCCGGTTTATCCAGGCTCACCCTTACCCTGGCGTCCTCGGCGCCCAAGCCCAGCAGCCCCGGCTTACCTTCCTCCAGGACGTCTACCTTTACCTCTTCGCGGCTTGCGCTTAGCTCCTCTAAGGCGATCTGGAGAGCTTCTTCCACGGTCTTGGCGCTTTTCTCCACCTCTTTCATCTGCGGCCACCTCTTCCTGCGTTATGTCCGCCTGGATAACCTCGGCTTCAACGGCGGCCACCTCGGCAGGTGTTTTTTCTACTGCTGTTATACGCTTCCGGTATTTGACATCCCGGCTCACCAGCCTGGCCAGTCCGGCCACCGATGGTGCCAGCGAGCCCCAACCGGTGATGAAGTACTGGATGATGATGGTTATAACGGCCGAGGCCACCCAGTAGAGGGCCAGGCCGCTGGGGAAGGTTATAGCGAAGAACATAAAGAGCAGCGGCATAACCACCAGCATCGTCCGGCCCTGGGCCGCCTGCCGGGGATCGGCAGCCGCTGGCGAAACCATCTTCTG
>DAOUZU010000048.1 GCA_030665535.1 Dehalococcoidia bacterium | reverse complement strand
AGGGTTTATATTATACCAACCTCACCCCCTGTGTCCCCCTCTCCTGTCTTGGGGGGGGGAGGGAGTTTTGTGAAGGGGCTGCGCCCCTTCAAACTTCTCCTTGTCCTATGCGCTTCTTCACATCATCAGGTCAGGAATCGTTCCTGTTGTGCTCCGCAATGCGCCGCCGGACGGTCTCGGCAAGCTTGGTCGGATCGTGCACCGTCCATTCCTCGGCCAACAGCTTTTCGCTGTGTAGCCTGGCCCAGGTAAAAGGGGTGGCCATGGCGATGACATTCATACCGGCGGCCAGGGCCGCTTTTACCCCGTTGACCGAGTCCTCCAGTACCAGGCATTCACCTGGCGGCAGGCCAAGCCTCTTGGCCGCCAGCAGGTATATCTCCGGGTCTGGCTTGGAGCGGCTGACGTCCTCGCCCGTTAGCATAAGGTCAAACTCCCGCTCAAGTTCCAGGGAATGCACTATATGGATCACCTCGTCGTGGGGCGACATTGTTACCAACGCCGTCTGGCAGGAGGCCTCTTTGGCAAAGCGTAAAAGCTGGACGCTGTGGGGCCATTTATTATCGCGGACGAACTGGGGGTCGGCCACCATTTCGTTGTAGATGGACACCCTGATGGTGGAGAGAACCTGCCACGGCTCGGAGACACCGTATTTGGCCATCAACGGCCTCAGTTTTGCTTCCAGGCCAACCTTTTCCATAACATGGCTGGTGGCTATTTTTCTGGCGGCGCCGACAATCTCCCGGTAGGCCTCAATCGCCCTTGTATCCGGCTGGGGCAGGTCAAGCAGGCGCTGGGCAGCGATGCCGTAGGAGAGGGCCTTTATCTTCTCCGTCTGCACCAGGACGCCGTCCAGGTCGAATATTATGGCCCTTATCATAGACGTCGTACCCTTTTTACTGAATCGGTTGGCCGCCACCCTTCAGGGACTCGTCCTCTATCGCCTGCACCTTCTTCAGGCGCCGGCAGTGCCTGTCCTCGCCGGAGAAGCTGGCCATAAGGAAAGCGGCCACCACCTCCTTGGCCAGTTCCAGGCCGATAACCCGCGCCCCCAGGCAGAGGATGTTGGTATCGTCGTGCTCCACGCCTTGGTGGGCGGAGTAGGTATCGTGGCAGAGGCCGGCACGGATGCCGGGTATCTTATTGGCCGCCACCGAAGCGCCGACGCCACTGCCGCAGATGATGATGCCGCACTCGGCTCGGCCGGCGGCGACGAAGCGGCCGATTTCCCTGGCGTAGTCGGGGTAGTCATCATCAGGGATGTATTTCTCCGCCCCCCGGTCACTGATAATGTAATCCTGCTTGCTGAGCCAGGCGATAAGCTCCTCTTTCATGGCGTAGCCGCCGTGGTCGGCAGCGATGGCAACGGTTAATGACATACCTGCTACTCCTTTCCCAGTAGGCGCCGTGCCTCATCGGCCATATGTTGGGCGGTAAGGCCGAGTTGCCGGTAGATTATATCGCCCGGCGCCGAAGCACCGAAGCGGTCTATGCCTATTATAGCGCCGCTATCGCCGACATAGCGTTCCCAGCCCATCGGCGAGGCGGCCTCCATGGAGACACGGGCCTTGACAGCCGGCGGCAGGACGCTGTGGCGGTATTCAATGGGCTGGTCGTCAAACAGCTCCCACGACGGCAGCGAAACGACGCGGGCGGATATATTTCTCCGGGCCAGTAGTTTCCCGGCTTCCAGGGCGATGTGGACCTCCGAGCCGGTGGCAATAAGGATGACCTTTGGCTGGTCGTCAGACTGCCACAATACATAACCGCCGCGGCGTACGCCACTGGCCGGGGCCAGTTCCTGCCGGTTGAACACGGGCAGTTTCTGGCGGGTGAGGGCCATAACGGTAGGGCCGTTGCGGCGCTCCAGGGCCACTTGCCAGACCTCGGCTGTCTCGGTGGCGTCGGCGGGGCGCAGCGTCACCAGGTTGGGCACTGCCCGCAGTCCGGACAGCTGCTCGATGGGCTGGTGGGTGGGGCCGTCCTCGCCCAGGCCCACGGAATCGTGGGTATAGATGAATATCACCCTTATGCCGGATAGGGCGGCCAGGCGCACCGGCGGCCGCATGTAGTCGTAGAAGATGAGGAAGGTGGCCGTGTAGGGGATAACGCCGCCGTGGAGGGCCATCCCGTTGGCGATGGCACCCATAGCATGCTCGCGGACGCCGAAGTGCATATTGTGGCCGCCGTAGCTGCCGGTATCGAAGTCTCTCTTGTCCTTGAGGATGGTCTTATTGGAAGGGGACAGGTCGGCGGAGCCGCCCATAAGGGCATGAACCTTGAGGGCGATGGCGTTCATAATTAGCCCTGAGGCGGCCCGGGTGGCCATCGGCTTGGCTGCTCCCTTGAAGAGGTCGCTAAGCCCCTCCTGCCAGCCCTGGGGCAGGTCACCGGCCAGCTCCCCCTCCAGCCTGGCCGCTTCCTTGGGGTAGGCCTGGCGATAGGCGGCAAGCTTCTCCTGCCAGCCCAGGTACTGCTGCTGGCCCTTCTCCAGGGCCAGGCGGTAATGCGACTGCGCTTCCGGCGGCACGGTGAAGGGTTCGGCGTAGGGCCAGCCCAGGCGCTTCTTGGAGAGGCGCACCTCATCCGCGCCCAGCGGCTCGCCGTGGGCGGAGGCGGTGCCGGCCTTGTGGGGGCTGCCGTAGCCGATTACCGTCTTGGTGATTATCAGGCTGGGGCGGTCTTTTTCTTCCTGGGCATGGACAATGGCCGATGCCACGGCCTCAAGGTTCAGGCCGTCAACGGGGTTGATAACATGCCAGCCGTAGGCGCTGAAACGCCGGGCGACGTCCTCGGTGAAGGTGATGGCGGTATCGCCCTCAATGGAGATGTCGTTATCGTCATAGATATAGATAATCTTGCCCAGCTTGAGGTGGCCGGCCATTGAAGCGGCCTCCGCGGAAACGCCTTCCATAAGGTCGCCGTCGGAGACGAGGCCGTAGATATAGTGGTCTATAATCTCATGGCCGGGGCGGTTGTAGTGCTCGGCCAGCCAGCGTTCGGCGATGGCCATGCCGACGCCGTTGGCGAAGCCCTGCCCCAGCGGGCCGGTGGTGGCCTCCACGCCGGGGGTCAGACCGTATTCGGGGTGGCCGGGGGTTACGCTGTCCCACTGGCGGAACCTCTTGATTTCCTCCAGGGGCAGGTCGTAGCCGGTGAGATGGAGCAGGGAATAAAGCATGGCCGAGGCGTGTCCGGCGGAGAGGATGAAACGGTCCCTGTCCGGCCATTTCGGCTCGGCGGGGTGGTGCTTTAGAAACCTATCCCAGAGCACATATACTGGCGCTGCCGCCCCCATCGGTGTCCCGGGGTGGCCGGAGTTGGCCTGCTGCACCGCGTCCACGGCCAGGAAGCGCAAGGTGTTGATGCAGAGTTCGTCGTTAGTCTTGCTCATGTAAAGAAATGCTCCGTGACATTCTATACTGGCGGCCGTCCTTTTTCAAACTTAAACGGGGTAAACGGATTAGACGGTAAAACTGGTGATGATAACCAGGGCGCCGACGGCCATGAAGATAATGGAGATGATTCGTTCGGCGGTCCTGGCCGGCACCCGGCCCTGCAGCCGCGGGCCTATCTGAGCGCCTATCATAACGCCGGGAATTGACCAAACGACGACAAACCAGGCGGGTGTGGCCGAGAGGGCGTGGACACCGGCGGCGAAGAAGTCCGTCACCGTTAGCACGAAGATAGCCGTTGCCACGGCTACGCGCGGCGGCAGGTGGCAGCGCACGATAAGCTGGGTAGTGGTCACCTCCGGTAGGCCGGCGCTGACCATTCCGTTAAGGAAGGCGCCTATACCGGCCAGAGAGACGCCGATGGGGCGGCGGCAGGTGCAGTACTTATGGGTACGGCCGTTGCGGGCATGTATGGTGGTCACCTTTATGGAAGGGTCTTCCCCGACCAGGGGCTTCTTCTTTCGCGTTGTGTCATAGATGATAATCAGGGAGAGCACTATCAGGGCGGTGCCGAGGATAATCTGCAGGACGGAGGAATCGGTGTTCTGGGCCACCAGCGCGCCGATGATACCAGCGGGGATGGCGGCCAGCAGCAGGATGCGGACAGTTTTGAAGTCCACCACCCGCTGCCGGAAGTAATTGAAGCTGCCGAAGCTGGTACCGAAGGCCTCGGTCAACAGGCCCGCGCCTATTGCCTGGGCCGGGGCCATCCCCACTGCCAGCAGGAAGAAGGGGCTGAAGAAGAGAGCGCCGCTTAAACCGGTGGCAAGGGCGATGGTGGCGAAGATGGCCGCCGCCGGCAGCACCCACCAGACATCCAACGCCTGTGATAACTCCAAATATCCTCTCCGCTTATAGATTAGCCCCGGATGCCTACTTCGCCGTTGCCTCGCCGGACTTTATCAGGGCATACCTGGCAAGCGGCGGGGCGATAAGCTCGTTGATTATGACCGAGGCCAGCACGGCATTGAAGATTATGGCGCCGAAGGACGGCAGGGCTTGCTCGGCCAGCAGCGCCAGGCCGATGGTAACCCCGGCTTTGGGCAGCAGCGCCAGGCCGAGGTATTTCCTGACCACCTCCGGGGCGCCGGAGAAGCGGGCGCTAAGCCTGGTGCCATAGTACTTCCCGGTGAAACGGCCGACGACAATCAGCAGGGCCAGCAGGCCGCCGGTGGTCATGGCATCCAGGTTAAAGTGCAGGCCGGCCAGGACGAAGAAAAGGACGAAGATGACATCCTCAATATCGTCTATGACGACGAACATCTCTGGTCTTTTCGCCCAGTTGGCGGCGACGAAGCCGATGGTCATATTGGCAATGATGAGGGATACCCCCCAGAGCTCGCTCAGGCCGACAGCCAGCAGGATGGCTCCCAACACAGCAACCAGTAGCAGGGCGCGGCTCCTGACCAGCCGGGATAGGAAGATAAGACCGTAGGCCAGGACAACGCCGAGGAGCACTGCCCCCAGTATTTCCACTGCTGGTAAGGCCAAGCTGTCCCAGAAGGAGAAGCCGCCGGCGCCGGAGGCCAACGGTTGGGCTACCGCCAGGGCTATCGAGAAGAAGATGATGGCCAGGCCGTCGTCAAGGGCCACCAGGGCAAGCAGGGTGGTCGTCAGCGGTCCCCTGGCCTTAAGTTCGTGAACCAGGGCCAGGACGGTGGCCGGGGCGGTGGCGCTGGCCATTGCCCCCAGGACAAAGGCCAGCGGGAAGTAGAAGTTTAAGAAGGTGCCGTTTTCTTCGGCCAGTATGAAAGGAGCCAGCAGAGCGACCAGCAGCGTCACCAGCAGCAGGGCGCCCAGGCTTTGGAAGGGCGTTATCCACAGGATGTTTTTCTCAAACTGGCGGATAAACTTAAGGTCAAGGCTGGCGCCGATGGAGTAGGCAATGATTCCCAGGGCGATGAAGGTCAGAACATCCAGGTTGTCTACAGTGGCTTTCGGTATCACATTGAGGAGCGATGGGCTGAACAAGACACCGACGATCAAATAGCCGGTAATCCTGGGGAATCTGAGCCGGTGGGACAGTTCTCCGCCCAGGAAGCCGGCCACTATCATCACCGCCAGGGCCAGTATCGGCTCCATTACCATATAAGACGCACCTCAGGTATTGGCTTTTATAAGCATTCAGGATACCACACCTGGAAAGGAACGGCTAAGCACTTTCCGGGGCGGGTAGATAGGCGAAGCTGGCCTCTATATTGGCCATCAACTGGTCAATGAGTAAGGCCAGGAGGGCCGCCGGCACGGCGCCTTCAATTAGATAGGCCAGGTTGTCTTGCACCAGGCCGGCGATTATGGGCGAGCCCAGGCCGCCGGCGGCGATGACGGCGCCTATCATAGCCGTGCCGATGTTGATGATAACCGATATGCGCACCCCGGCCAGGATAACACGGGCCGCCAGCGGAATCTCAACCCTGAACAGAATCTGCAGCCGGCTCATACCCATGCCGCGGGCGGCGTCCACCAGGTGGGTGGGGACGGCGTTTAAGCCGGCGATGGTATTGCGGACAACGGGCAGCAACCCATAGAGAAAGAGGGCGAAGACTGTCGGCAGGAAGCCGAAGCCGAGCATAGGCACGGCCAGCGCCAGGACGGCTATGGGCGGAAATGTCTGGCCGAAAGAGGTTAGGTCTGTGACGATGGGCAGGAAGCTGCGGCCGGAGGGGCGGGTAACCCAGATGCCCAGCGGCAGGCCAATGAGTATGGTGGCGCCGCTGGAGACCGCCACCAGCTGGATATGCTCCCAGACGAGCACCGGCAGGGGTGCCCTGGGGTGCAGCACCAGGGTCTCATCGGGGAAGAAAAACCTTAGGGCCGCCTCCCACCATTGTGTATTGGCTATCAGCACTATGAAGGCGGCCGCCATTACTGCCAGGATAAGCCAGTTTCTGAGTTGGTGGCTGTTTCTGTAATTAGCCATCAGGTTGCCACCTTGGCGGTGGCTCTCTGAACATCGGCCAGGGTCACCTCGCCGATTAGCCGTCTCTCTTCGTCACAGACGGGGACGCTCATTATCCCCTGGCCCAGCATCAGCGATAGCGCCTCCCTGAGGGTGGCCCCCCTGGTGAGGGCGGTCTCGGCCATATCGCTTATTACCAGCGCCCTGGCTACACTGCGGGACTTGGCCAGAACTTTGCCGTCTATCCAGCCGATGAGCCAGCCCGCCTCGTCCACCGCCCAGACGGAGGGCAGTTTGCCCATGGCCGCCGTTACCTCTTTCAGGGAGACGCTTTTATCCACCGAGGCCGCCGGCTTAATATAATTGTCTATGGTAAGGCGGGAGAGGCGCTTCAGGGCGCGGTCGGTGCCGACGAAGTCGTGGACGAATTTGTTGGCCGGCCGGGAGAGTATGTCCTCGGGGGTATCGTATTGCACCAGTTGGCCGGACTCCATAATGGCGATTTTATCGGCCAGCCGGATGGCCTCGTCAAGGTCGTGCGTCACCAGAATAACCGTCTTCTTGAGCCGCTGTTGAATCTGGACGAATCGGGCCTGGAGGTGCTGGCGCGTCAACGGGTCTACGGCGCCGAAGGGCTC
>DAOUZU010000011.1 GCA_030665535.1 Dehalococcoidia bacterium | reverse complement strand
CCGTAGACGATTGCCTGGGCCAGCTTGCCGGGAGCTATCTTGCCGCCGGGAATCACCACCACCGATTCCAGGCCGGCGTGGGCGGCGTAGGCGCTGGCCGAGGCGCTGGTGTTGCCCGTTGAGGCGCAGATGACGGCCTTGTGGCCGGCCTCCATCGCCTTGGCCACGGCCACCACCATCCCGCGGTCCTTGAAGGAGCCGGTGGGATTGGAGCCCTCCAGCTTGAAGTAGAGCCGCCGGCAGCTAAGCTCGTCCTCCAGGCGGCGGCACCTCACCAGGGGGGTATCCCCCTCGCCCAGCGAGATAGGCGGCGTTGCCGCCGTGAGCGGTAAAAAGTCCCTGTGGCTGGCCAATATCCCTATTTTCATCTTCGCCGGCTAGTCCTCTACCCGTATAAGGTTGCTGACCTCGCGGACAACGCTAAGGCGCTCAAGACCGGCCAGGGCCTTTTGGGCGGCGCTCTCCGGGGCGGGATGGGTCATCAAAACAATCTCCGCCGCCTGCGTGGCGCTATCGGCCTCCTTCTGGATGGCCGAGGAAATGCTGATTTTGTGGTCGCCCAACACCTGGGCAATCTGGGCCAGGACACCGGCCGTATCGGCGGTGCTTAAGCGGAAGTAGTAGCGTGTTTCCACCTGGGCCATTGGTTTGAGAGCCACATCCCCGGCTATCCGCCAGTGCCCCACGCCATCAGTGCCCCGTCTTACGTCTATAGCCGCCTGGACGACATCGGCCACGACGGCACTGGAGGTGGGCAGTGGCCCGGCGCCTTCGCCCAGTAATATCACCTTGCCCACCAGGTCTCCCTCGGCCAGGACAGCGTTATAGACGCCGTCAACCTTTGCCAGGAAGGAGTCTTGGGGCAGAAAAACGGGGTGCACCCTTACTTCTAACGAGCCGTCGCTCTGCTTGGCGATAGCCAGCAGCTTTATAGCGAAACCAAACTCCCTGGCGTAGCGGAAATCACGAGCGCTCAAGCGTGATATACCCTCCCGGTAAATATCATCGGGCCTAACCTGGCATTTAAAAGCCAACGAGGCCAGGATAGCCAGCTTGTAGACGGCGTCAATGCCTTCAACATCATTGGTGGGGTCGGCCTCGGCATAGCCCAGCTGCTGCGCCTGGCCGAGGGCCGAGGCGAAATCCAGACCGTCTTTATCCATACGGGTCAGTATATAATTGGTAGTGCCGTTGATAATGGCGTAGATGCCCTTTATCTCGTTGGCCACCAGGTCGTGCTGGAAGGGTGAAATCAGCGGAATGCCGCCGCCGACACTGGCCTCACAGCGCAGCTCGACGCCGTTTTCCCGCGCCAGGGAGAGAAGCTCGGCGGCATGCTTGGCCACCACCTCTTTGTTGGAGGTGACAACATAGCGGCCACCGGAGAGCGCCCGCCGGAGATATTCAAGGGCCGGCTGCTCGCCGCCGATGGCCTCTACGATAATATCAATCCCCGGCGTGTTGAAGAACTGGTCGTCGTCGGTGGTGAAGAGCGCGGCGTCCATTTCGGCCACCTGCGGCCGGCTCATATCCTGGGGCAGCACTTTGATTTTGCGCAGGACGACGGGACAGCCGGCCTGCTCCGCCAGGAGATTCGCCTTTTCAGTAAGCACCCTGGCCACCTGGCTGGCGACTATGCCCAAACCGATAAGACCGATGCCTACACTCTGTTTTTCCATTGTATACCCCTCTTGCCGGCTAGCCGGCCTCGGCGATGGCGAAGGCCCTCATCTCCTCATCCAGGTAAACGGTCACCTGGTTGGCCGGGTCGCTGGTTATGGCCTCCAGCCATTCCTGGAAGGCCTTGTTAAGCAGCAATTCCCGGTTCTCCTCGGAGAGTTGCCGGTTATCTTCCACATCCCGGACCTTTACCAGCCAGTAGCCGCCCTGTGTCGGCTGGTCCTCATCGGCGATAGGCTGGCTCAGGTTGCCCGAGGCGGCTCCGGAATCAAAAACAAACTCGTTAAAGGCGCTCTCGCCGACCTCCCTGGTGATAAAGCCCAGGTCTCCCATATCATCGGCGGCACCGGGTAGCTGCGAGAGCTCGGCCGCCAAATCGCCAAAGTTCTCACCGGTCTCCACCCTGGCCCTCACCTCAAGGGTTTCTTCCTCGCTGCCCAGCAGCATCACCTGGATGTGAACCTCCTCCGGGTCGTCGTGTTTCTCAATTATGCTTACCAGCCAGTAGCCCAGCTCTTTCGTCCTGGCCTCATCGTATAGAGGCGGGCTAAGCTCACCGGCGGTGGCGGACGATACGAAATCTTCAATCACCTCGGTATTAAGCACACTATCAATGATACCATCCGGTAGCCAGCCAAGCTCACCGCCGTCCTCGGCGGTTGCCTCGTCCAGGGAAAGCGCGGCGGCCAGCTCAGCGAAGTCATCACCGGCGGCAAGCCTCTGCCGTACTTCTTCCAGTTGGCTCTGGCTCTCCAGGAACATTACCAGAATGTCCTTCTGCAGCATAGCCTCCGGCACCTGGGGACCAAAATACTCATCAAACAGCCTGTCGATGACCAGCTGCGTCTCAATTATATCCCGGGTGGCCTTATTATCGGCGATGCCGCTTTCCGCAAGCTTATCCTTGATTTCATTGTTGCTCACGCTGTAACCCAGTGCAAGGGCCTCCTGCCGTATCAGCGTGCCCTGCTGGATATTATTGGCCACCGGGTCTATCAGGAAGGAGATGAAATCCGCCTGGCCGCCAGAGTAATGGTTGAGTGCCTTGATGAAATAATCCATATTGAACTTCTCGCCGTTAACCTCAAGCACCGTCTGGTGCAGCGGTTTGTATACGGGCAGGTACCACTGGGAGTAAACGCCCACGCCGACCAAAACCAGCACGGCGGCGATGATAACGCTGCCGATGCCCAGGATAAACCGGCGTCTCCTTTTCTGCTGATTGGCGTGGGATAGCTGACGCCGGGAGGGTTCGTATTTATGCCTGGTTATCTTCCTATTTTTAGCCAAATAAACCTGTCCCCATCACAGATTCTATTCTAAATAACGCGGCCCGTTTTGTATACGCCCCACCGTTATAAATAATTAACCGCCAAAAAAACCTAGTCTCGCTGAGACCGCCTCAGCCATATCTCCAGACGGCCCACTTTATCCACCCCTTTAAGGCTGGCGGCTATGGCCAGCAGGGTGTTGGTTACCATCCGCCGCGGGAAGGAGGCCAGCGGCAACGGCTCCCCGTTCACGAACATCGCCAGCCGCTGCTGTCGCGGTTTTATGAAGCCCTTCTCCAGCAGGTCGGCCACGCCCTTCACATCATCAAGGGAGAACTGCCGCACCTTATCCGCCAGCGGCTCGTCGGTCACTATGGCCGTCAGCCTCTTGAGGCCCTTCAGGGGAGGGCCTATCTGCCGCCGGTGGACTTCTATCTTGGCCGCCTCGTCCTGCTTGAAACCCTCGGCCAGCACTATGTCATAGTCGTCGCCGAGCAGCCGCACCAGGTCGGCCAGGTTGGCCCCGGGCGTCGCCGGCCTTATCTGCACCAGCTGGTCACGCGAGGCGATAAGGGTGGCCTGGCTGCCGGCGGCCAGGTGGCGGAAGCTGTCCTTGTCCGGCCTGTCGAAGTGCGCCTGACGAGGCACATGCTTAATGGTAGCCACCCGGTAGCCCCTTACGGCCAGCTCCGGCAGCAGCTTTTCGATAAATGTCGTCTTACCTGAGTTGGACAGGCCGACGATGCAAACAACCGGTGGCGGCATGTATATCTCCTTCCGTCGTAACCACTTGAGTCTGCTAATTATAGGTTTTTATGCCCCAACAGTGCAACGCCGATTGTGGCCGGGGGCGCGCTGTGCTAACATATGCGCCTGAAGCCTGCGCCTGGCAGAAGGCACCTCCACTCTATATAGTGTCTGGCTGAGAAGCAAAAGGCGGTCACGAGAGCGATGAAGGCATTGATACTGGTCGGCGGTCAGGGCACCCGGCTGCGCCCGCTAACCATCAACATGCCCAAGGCGATGATGCCGGTGCTCAACAGACCCTTCCTGGAGCATGCCATCCGCCGCCTGGCCGGCTACGGCATCAGGGAAATAATCCTCACCCAGGGCCACCTCTCCCAGCCCATTGAAGGCTACTTCGGCGACGGCGGCCAGTTTGGCGTCTCCCTGCGCTATGTGGTTGAAAACAGCCCGCTGGGCACGGCCGGAGCGGTCAAGAACGCCGAAAAACACCTCGGCGACCGCTTCCTCGTCCTGAACGGAGATGTCTTCACCGACCTTGACCTTGCGCCGATGATACGCTTCCACCGGGAGAGGAAGGCCGTGGCAACCATCTCTTTAACGCCGGTGGAAGACCCCACCCGCTACGGCCTGATAGAGACCGACCCCTCCGGGCGGGTAAGTCGCTTCCTGGAGAAGCCGAGCCCCGACCAGATAACCACCGACATGATAAACGCCGGCACCTATGTGCTGGAGCGCCGGGTGCTGGACGGCGTCCCGCCGCAGACCCAGTGGAGCTTTGAGCGCCAGCTATTCCCCTCGCTCCTTGAGAGCGGCCAGCGTGTCTTTGCCTATCCCTCCCCGGCCTACTGGATGGACATCGGCCACCCCAAGGACTACTTCCAGCTTAACATTGACCTGCTCAAAGGCAGGAGCAGCCAGCACATCCCGGCCCGGCCCGACGAGGTTTCACTGGGCGAAGGCAGCCAGGTTGACGAAACGGCCCGCCTCACCGGGCCGGCACTGATAGGCCGGAGCTGCCGGATAGGCCCGAAAGTAACAATGTCCGGGCCGACAGTAATCGGCGATAACTGCCGCCTGGATGAAGGCGCCATTATCGAGGAGTCCATTATATGGCACGATACCCACATCGGTGCTGGCACCAGGGTAGTCAGGTCCATCATAGGCGAAGGCTGCCATATTGAAGCCGGCAGCATCGTTAACGATTCGGTACTGGGCGATAATGTGACCGTCGCCGCCGGCCACCGGCTTAAAGTAGGCAGCCGCGTCTGGCCGGGCAAAACCGTCGGTGGGGAGGATAAAGGCGATGACACAGCCTGAGAAAAGCGGCGCCAACCTGCCCACCAACAGCTACATCTGGCCCAGGCGACGCTACAGCGAGATGTACTCCCGCTCAATGTCAGACCCGGAGGGGTTTTGGGCCGAGCAGGCCGGCTGCCTGGACTGGCACACCCCCTGGGATAAAGTGCTGGACTGGAAACCACCCTACGCCCGTTGGTTTAGCGGCGGGCACCTGAACGCCTCCTACCAGTGCCTGGACCGCCACGTACACACCTGGCGCAAGAGCAAGGTGGCCATCTACTGGGAAGGGGAGAACGGCGACACCCGAACCCTCTCCTACTCCAACCTGTACACCGAGGTCAACCGCTTTGCCTCGGTGCTCTTAAAAAGCGGCGTGTCCAAGGGAGACCGGGTCGTCCTCTACCTGCCGATGATACCGGAACTGCCTATCTTCATGCTAGCCTGCGCCCGCATCGGGGCGGTGCACACGGTAATATTCTCCGGCTTCAGCCCCCAGGCGGTGTCCGAAAGGATTAACGACACCGGTGCCAGGCTGGTCGTCACCGCCGACGGCGGCTACCGCCGCGGCAAGATAACCCCCCTGAAGGAGATAACAGATGCCGCCCTTAAGATGAGCCCCAGTGTGGAGAGGGTACTTGTCGTCAAAAGGACGGGGCAGAAGATACCCTGGGACAAAGCCAGGGATATATGGCTGGAGGATATACTCAAGGAGGCGGACGGCTTCGTGGCCGCCGCGCCGGTGGAATCAAACCACCCCCTATACATCCTCTATACCTCCGGCACCACCGGCAAGCCCAAGGGGGTTATCCACTCAACCGGCGGTTACCTGGTTCATAACTGCGCCACCTACCAGTGGGCCTTCAATGTGCGTGAGGACTCCGTCTACTGGTGCACCGCCGATGTCGGCTGGGTAACCGGCCACAGTGCCGTCGTCTACGCCCCCTTGAGCCACGGCGCCGCCATCGTCTTCTACGAAGGGGCGCCGGACACCCCCTCCATTGACCGCTGGTGGCAGATTATCGAGAAGTACGGCGTCACCGTTCTTTTCACCTCACCGACGGCCGTACGTATGTTCATGCGCCACGGCGAAGACTATTTAAAAAAGCACGACCTCTCCAGCCTTGAGTTGCTGGGCAGTGTCGGCGAGCCGATAAACCCGGAGGCCTGGCTCTGGTACTATAATAATATAGGCGGTGAGCGCTGCCCTATCGTTGATGTCTGGTTCCAGACGGAGACGGGCGGCTTCATGATTTCAGCCGCCCCCGGCATAGAGCCGATACCGCTCA
Organism: Dehalococcoidia bacterium; assembly: GCA_030665535.1. GTDB lineage: Bacteria > Chloroflexota > Dehalococcoidia > Dehalococcoidales > JAUXAE01 > JAUXAE01. The sequence goes on along the minus strand of DAOUZU010000011.1, from coordinate 8,940 downwards.
AGCCCGGCTCGGCCACCCTGCCCCTGCCCGGCGTGGATGCCGCCGTTGTAGATGCCCAGGGCAAGGAGCTGCCCCCCGATCAGACGGGCTTTCTGGTGATAAAGAAGCCCTGGCCGGGCATGCTGCTGGATGTCTACGGCGACCCCCAGCGCTACAAAGAGGCCTACTGGTCGCGCTTCCCCGGCGTTTATTTCAGCGGTGACTACGCTATGCGTGATAGCGACGGCTACTTCTGGATGCTGGGCCGGGCCGACGAGGTAATCAAGGTAGCCGGCCACCGCCTGGGCACCGCCGAGATTGAATCTGCCGTTATCTCCCACCCTGCCGTTACCGAGGTGGCCGCCACCTCCAAGCCGGACGAGGTCAAGGGAGAGGTAATCATCCTCTTCGCCACCCTGAAAAAGGGCAAGGCCGCATCCGACCAGTTGAAAAAAGAAATCGTAGACCACGTCCGCGCCGCCATCGGCCCCATCGCCACCCCACAGGAGATATTCTTCGTCCCGTCCCTGCCCAAGACGAGGAGCGGCAAGATTATGCGCCGCCTCCTCAAGGCAGTGGCCACCGGCCAGACCATCGGCGATACCACCACCCTGGACGACGAGACTTCCATCGAGGAAGCCAGAAAGGCCTACCGGAAACTCAAGGGCAAGACCTAAAGCGCCCGTCCACTTCGCCTGCTTTTTCAATCGTGGCCGGTTAAGCCACAGGGCCCTTCTGTGCTATAATGTTGATAGGCGAATGTTAAATCAGTTAGCAAAAATAGAGCAGCATTACAACGAGCTGGAGGCGCAGATAGCCACTCCGGAGGTGGCCACCAACCCTAATAAACTGGAGAAGCTGGCCCGGGAGAGGGCAACTCTGGAGGATGTGGTCTCCCGCTACCGCCATTACAGAATATTGGCCAAATCCCTGGAAGAAGCCAGGGAAATGCTGGCCGACGAGAAGGATGAGGAGATGGCCGCCCTGGCGCGGCAGGAGATAGAGAACCTCCAGCCCAAAATGGAGCAGCAGATTGAGGAGCTTAAGCTGGCCCTGCTGCCCAAAGATCCCAACGACGAACGGGATATCATCATGGAAGTCCGGGCTGGCACCGGCGGCCAGGAGGCCGGCCTTTTCGCCGCCGACCTGTTCCGGATGTACAGCCGCTACGCCCAGCTAAAGCGCTGGGGGGTGGATATCGTGGATATTAACGAGAGCAGCCTGGGCGGCATCCGCGAGGTCATCTTTGAGATAAAGGGCAAGGGCGCCTTTAGCCGCCTGAAATACGAAAGGGGCGTCCACCGGGTACAGCGGGTGCCCACCACCGAATCTTCGGGCCGAATCCACACCTCCACGGCCACCGTGGCCGTGCTGCCCCAGGCCGACGAGGTAGAGGTGAATGTCGCCCCTGCCGACCTGAAGATAGATATCTTCCATGCCGGCGGCGCCGGCGGCCAGAATGTGAACAAGGTGGCCACGGCGGTGCGCATAACCCACCAGCCAACCGGTATTGTCGTCGTCTGCCAGGACGAGCGCTCCCAGTTGAGGAACAAAACCAAGGCCATGGCCGTGCTGCGGGCGCGGCTTCTGGACCTGGAGCAGCGCAAGCAGGAAAGCCAGATAACCCAGGACCGCCGCGCCCAGGTGGGCAGCGGCGAACGGTCTGAGAAAATACGCACCTATAACTTCCCCCAGGATCGCATCACCGACCACCGTATCGGTCTCACCATGCACAACCTGCCCCGGTTGCTGGCCGGCGAGCTGGACGAGCTTATTGACGCCATCTCCACTTACCAGCAGGCCAAACAGCTGGAGACACAAACGGTATGAGCCTGAGGCAAGCCCTTAAAGAAGCCAAATACATCCTCGCCGCCAATGACATCCGGGATGCCGCCCTGGAGAGCGAACTGCTGCTGCGGCACCTGCTGGGCATCAGCCGCGTCCAGCTTTATCTTGACCTTGACGACCCCCTCGTCAGAGAGCAAGGGGAGGCCTACCGGCGGCTGATAGAACGCCGCACAGCCGGCCAGCCCAGCGCCTATATAACGGGGCGGCGCGAGTTCTACGGGCTTGAGTTCACCGTTGACAGCCGCGTACTCATTCCCCGCCCGGAGAGCGAGCTACTGGTGGAGGAGGCCATCCGCCTGGCCGGCGGGCTCGATGCTGCCCCCATCATCGCCGATATCGGCACCGGCAGCGGCGCCATCGCCATCTGCCTGGCAATCAAGCTACCTCAGGCCATAATATATGCCAGCGACATCTCCGCTGCCGCCCTGGAGGTGGCCGCCGCCAACTGCCGCCGCCACCGCGTGGCCGGCAGAATCCGCCTCCTTAGCGGCGACCTGCTCACCCCCCTGCCGCAACCGGTGGATATAATTGTGGCCAACCTGCCCTATGTAGGCCGGGCAGAGGCCGCAGCCAACGGATTCGAACCCTCCCTGGCCCTGGACGGCGGCCCCGGCGGCACCGATGAGATAGAGCGCCTCTGCCATCAGGCGGCGGGCAAGCTGCGTCCCGGCAGCGTTCTGCTGCTGGAAATCGGCCAAGGACAGGATGAGGATATTACGAGCCTCGTCAGGGGACTTCTCCCCGGCTCCGTCGTAGCGGTTACCCCGGATCTGGCCGGTATCCCCAGGGTGGTCTCCGCCGTCCTTCCCGCCGTTCATACCACCCCCTGCGGTTGACAAGGCAAGGGGCATAATGCTAAATTAATGCCCGCTCTAGGCCTTTTGTCCTAGTACTTAAGCAAGCCACATTTTGGAGGATACCGTTTCTTATGAATATGATTGTCTGCATCAAGCAGGTCATGGACCCGGAGACACCCCCCGCCAGCTTCAAGATTGACCCCCAGACAAATAAGGTGATACCACCGCCGGGCATCGCCCCGGTGCCGGACCCCTATAGTGAATACGCCCTGGAGGCGGCCTTAAGACTCAAGGCAGAGAACAGCGGCAAAATAACCGCCATCAGCCTGGGCAACGACCTTCTGCGGGATGTGGTCAAGAAATCACTGGCCATGGGCGCCGACGAGCTTATCCTGCTGGAGGACGAGGCCTTCGCAGGTGGCGATAGCTGTTCCACGGCTATAGCTTTAGCCGCTGCCATCAAGAAGATAGGCGAATACGATATAGTTTTCTGCGGGCGCCAGGCAGCCGACTGGGGTGCCAGCCAGGTGGGCTCCGGCATCGCCGAATTGCTGGGTCTGCCCTGCCTCACCCTGGCCCAGAAGGTTGAAGCCACGGACGGCAAGGCAAAAGTAGAAGTAGTCACCGATGACGGCTACGAGGTGGTGGAGACTACCCTGCCGGCGGTCATCACCGTCAGCAACGAGCTGGGCGAGGTGCGCTACCCCAACATCAAGGGAATCCTGAAGGCCAAGAAGAAGGAGCCGATCATCTGGAAGCCGGCCGATATAGGCCTTGAAGCCAGTGAGGTCGGCGCCGCCGGCCGCTGCACTAAACTGGTGAAGCTCTTCCAGCCGGTGCGCGAGGGCGAAGCCGAGATTATCAGCGGTGATACCCCGGAGGAAGCCGCCGTCAACCTGGCCCTCAAGCTTCGGGAAATAAAACTGATATAAAATAGTCTGTTCATCCAGGAGGAATTATATGGCTGAATCCAGCGGTGTTATGGCCTATGCCGAGGCTAGCAAAGATAAACTAACAACCACCACCAGGGAGCTACTGGGAATCGGGCGGAATCTGGCCAACGAACTGGGCGAGCCGCTCTGCGCCGTTCTAGCCGGTGATGGTGTCAGCAGCCTGGCCGATGAGGCCATCAGCCTGGGCGCCGACAGGGTATATGTGATCGACGACCCACTGCTAAAGGAATACCTGTCAGACAGCTTCACCCCGGTAATGGAAAGACTGGCCGCAGAGGTCTCCCCCCGCATTATTCTGCTGGGGCAGACGGACGCCGGCCGTGATCTAGCCCCCCGGCTGGCCTTCAGGCTCAAGACGGCGGCCACCCTGGACTGCGTTGACCTGACCATTGACGCCGCCTCCAAAAGGCTGCAGGCCACCAGGCCTGTCTACGGCGGCAACGCGCTGGCCACCTTCACCACCGAAACAGACCCCCAAATTGTCACCATCCGCGTCAAGGCCTTTTCTGCCGCCACGGCGGACGCCTCCCGCAAGGGTGAGGTGATAAAGGCCGAGGCCGGCCTTGAGCCTGCGGCGGTGAGAACCAAAGTGCTGGACAGGATAGTGGAAGAGGTGGAAGGCCTCAAGCTGGAAGACGCTGCTGTAGTCGTCTCCGGCGGCAGGGGTATCGGCGGTGCCGAGGGATTCAAGCAGCTTGAGGAGCTGGCCCACTTGCTTAAAGGAGCGCTGGGCGCCAGTCGCCCCCCCTGTGATAACGGCTGGGTATCCGAGTTGCTGCAGATAGGCATCACCGGCAAGATTATTGCCCCGGACCTGTATCTTGCCGTGGCCCTCTCCGGCTCCAGCCAGCACCTGAGCGGCTGTAGCGGCTCCAAGAACATCGTGGCCATCAACAAGGACCCAGAGGCCAACATCTTCCAGGCGGCCACCTACGGCGTCGTCGGCGACTGGAAGAAGGTCGTACCGGCCTTAACCGAGAAGATAAGGGAGCTTACCTCCGGCTAGCCCGGCCTCTCTATGATATGGACGCCAGTGGCCTTAAAGCCGGCGTAGACCGGCTGGCCAGGTTTCAGACCCATCTCCTCCAGGGACGCCCGGGTAACCAGGGCCACCAGGGGGAAGCCGCAGTCCACATTAACACGGGCCGGCATAGCCGCCATATCCACCCCCGTTATCACCCCCACCAGCCAGTTGCGGGCGCTGGATGTGCCCCGCTGCTTGGCTAGCATCACCTCTTCCGGCCTTATCAGGGCATAGACCTCCCCGCCGACGCCGTAATCGCTTACCGCCTCAATCAGAGTGCCGCCGAGGTCTACGACGGCTAATTCGCCCTCCCTTGAAGCGACGACGCCGGGGACTATATTCTCTGTACCGACGAACTCGGCCACCTGCCTATTGTGCGGCATGGAGAAGACGGCTTCGGCCTTACCCGCCTGTACCATCTCGCCGTTTACCAGTACGCCGATGCGTCCCGCCAGGCGGCGGCCCTGGGCCAGGTCGTGGGTGGTCATTATTATGGTCGTCCGGTAGCGCCGATAGATGTCGGCTATCATCTCCTCTATGCGCAGGGTGGAGACGGGGTCAAGGTTGGCCGTCGGCTCGTCCAGCAGCAGCAACTCCGGAGAGACGGCCACTGCCCGGGCAATGGCCACCCGCTGCGCCTCACCGCCGGACAGGGTGCGGGCGTTTTTATCCTTCAAGGCTTTCAGGCCGGTAACCTCCAGGAGAGGCTCTACTGTCTGGCTTATCCGGCTACGGCTCTGGCGGCGCCAGCGGAGACCGACAGCGATGTTATCGTAGACACTGGCGTTGAAAACCACCGGCTTCTGTAAGACAAAGGCCATCCGCCGCCTGATATCCAGCCGCCCGCGGCCAGTGGCGGCCACTTTGGCACCGTCAAAATACATCACGCCGGAGGCAGGGGTTTCCAGGAGGTCTATTATGCGCAGCAGGGTCGTCTTGCCGGCACCGGTGGGCCCGATGAGGCCAAACAGCTCCCCCCTGGCCACCTCCAGGTTGATGTTCTTCAGTACCTGCCGGTTGCCGTAGAAGTGGCCAATATTTTCCAGCTTAAGCATCAGGCCCTCTGCTGAACCCGGCTAAGACCTATATTGATGACAAGGGCTATTATGAGCAAGATTATGCCCAGGGCGATGGCCAGCTCCAGCTCACCCTTGGATGTCTCCAGCGAAATGGCGGTGGTGATGACGCGGGTGAAGCCCTTGATGTTGCCGCCGATCATTATGGCCAGGCCGACCTCGGAGACAGCCCGGCCGAAGCCCATTATCACCGCCGCCACCACGGCGAACCTGGCCTCCCGCAGGATGACGCCGGCCACCTGGAGTCCACCGGCGCCGAGAGAGCGGGCGGTGTCTACATAGGCCCTGTCCACCCCGCTTAAGGCCGAGATAGCCAGGCCGAGAATCAGCGGCGCAATCAACAACGCCTGGCCGATAACCATCAGGGTAGGGGTGAATATTAGATTCAATCCGCCCAGGGGACCGGCGCTGGAGAAAAGTACGAAGACAAAGAGGCCGACCACCACCGTGGGCACGCTGAAAAGGGCCTGGGTAACGGTTATTATGGCCCTCTTACCGGGGAAGCTGTTAAGGTGGATGACGGCGGCCAGGGGCACCGCTACCAGGGAAGCGATGATGGTGGCCGAAAGGGATATTAAAAGCGAGCGCCCGGCCACCTCCATCACCTCCGGGTCAAGGGAGACCAGAAGGCCGATGCCCTGGGTAAATCCCCGCCACAGCTCATCCAAGGCCGTTATTCACCATTTCTTAGGACTCCGGCTCGGCCCCGGCGCTGGGAGTGAAGAGGGCCAGGCCATACTCTTCAACGCCGTATTTGCCGATGAGTTCTTGAATATCCGCTGAGGTCAGGAAGACCACCAGGTTGGCCGCCATCTCGGCGTTACTGCCATTGCTACAGACAATAACCGAGTATACATTGAGCAGTATTGCGCCGTTGTCAACGATGGGCACCAGGTCTATATCGCCCTGAAAGGAGAGAAATGTGCCCATATCGGTCAGCGTATAGGCCTGCATCTCGCTAGCCATAAGCAGCGTCGGCCCCATGCCCCTGGCCGCTTCTATGTACCACTGGCCAGCTTGCCGGATGGTCTCATAATCATAGCCGGCCGTCTCCCAGATGGCCTTCTCCTTGCCGTGGGTGCCGGAATCATCGCCGCGGGAGACGAACTCGCCGCTGCCGCCGGCCAGCTTCTTAAAGGCCTCCTCCGGCGACAGGCCGGCGATGCCGGCGGGGTCGTCGGCCGGCCCCACTATCAGGAAATAGTTGTAGGCAAAGGGCACCCGCTCCTGGCCGTAGCCATCGGCCACAAACTCAAGCTCGCGGGACTTAGAATGCACCGTTATCACGTCCACATCGCCACGGCGGCCAAATTCCAGGGCAATGCCGGTGCCGGCCGATATTACATCCAGCTCAACACCGTATTCATCCTCAAACATAGGCTCCAGGTAGCCCCACAGGCCGGTATCGTAGAGGCTGGTGGTGGTGGCCACACGTAGCCTCTCCTGCGGCTTGAGGGCGCCGAAGCCATCACAGCCGGTCAGGGCGGCCACAAGAACTAAGGTCAGCATTAACGGTAGTAAACGGGATATTATTTTCAATTCAATATCCTCCGTCGCTATAAATCAACCCTCACTAAAAGAAAAGCACCTCAAAGGAGGTGCTCGTTCATACGGCAAATCTGCCATGAGCGTTTCTCCTTTCCAAATACGGGAGGCGTCACCGTTTCCAGTGCCACCCTCGGGACATTTCTGTCCACCGGCCGTGCCCCCTGCCCTTTCGGGTTTAGGAGCGGCGGCTCGGAGAGCAACTGTATTAAATTGTTAGCGGCATACTACCACAGCTTCATAGAGGCGTCAAGCTATGCCTTTTCGGCTTGCTTTTCTTCAATCAGCTTCTGGGCGAGGTGGGCCGGCACCTGCTCGTAATGGTTAAACTCCATGGTGAATTGTCCCCTGCCGTGTGTCAGGGACTTTAGGTCAATGGCGTAGCGTAGAATCTCGGCCAGCGGCACCTTGGCCTCGATAATATTCACCCCATCCTCCGGATTCATACCCTGCACGTGGGCCCGCTTGGTATTCATATCGCCGATGACATCACCGGTGAAATCGGTGGGCACGGTAATGCGAATGTTCATTATCGGCTCCAGCAGGATCGGCTGCCCCGCTTCCATCCCCCTTTTGAAGGCGCCAGCGCCGGCTATCTTGAAGCATATGTCTGAAGAATCTACCGGGTGGAAGCTGCCGTCGTAGAGGGTCGTCTTTATATTGACCACCGGATAACCGGCCAGTATCCCCTCCTGGGTGCCCTCAAGCACCCCTTTCTCCACCGCTGGTATGTAGTTCTTGGGTATGGATCCGCCGACAATCTTGGAGATAAACTCGGAGGCACTGCCCCCGGGCAGCGGCTCCAACTTCAGGAAAACATGACCGAACTGGCCGTGGCCGCCGCTCTGCTTCCTGTGCTTGTACTCCGCTTCGGCCGGAGCCGTAATTGTCTCTTTATAGGGCACCCTGGGCAGGGAGAGCGCTACGCCAACTCCGAACTTGTGCTGCATCTTCTCAGCGGCCGCCTCAAGCTGGGTAATACCCATCCCGGCGATAACCGTCTCGTTGGTATCGGCTTCACGGCGCACCTGAAGGGTGGGGTCTTCCTCGGCCAACCGGTGCAGGGCCGTGCCCAGTTTATCCAAGTCGGCCTTTGTTTTGGGGTGCACCGCCTGGCTGAAGATGGGGCTGGGGAACTTTATGGGGGCCAGCTTGAGGGGCTTGTCCTGGCTGCCCAGCGTATCTCCAGTGCTGGCCAGGGCCAGCTTGGCCACCGCCCCGATATCACCGGCGACCACACGTTCCACCGGCTCCTGTGTCTTACCCCGCACCATAAAGAGTTGGCCGAGCCTCTCATCCCCTTCACGGCTGACATTCCACACATGGGAGTTGCTGTTTATCATGCCGCCGTAGACCCTGAAATAGGTTAACTTGCCTACATAGGGGTCGGCCGTCGTCTTGAAGACCAAAGCGGCCAGGGGCGCTTCCTGGCTCTGGTCGATTACATCATCGCCGGCTGTCACCTCGCTTTCGGCGGGGGCCGGCAGGAGGTTGCTAACGGCGTCCAACAACTGGCTGATGCCGATTGACTTTAGCGCCGAGCCGGCCAGGACGGGCACCACCTTGCCCTCCGCTACCGCCTGCCTGAGGCCTTTACTCAGCTCTTCCTGGCTCAACTCCTCGCCGCCCAGGTATTTCTCTATAAGGTTGTCGTCCATCTCGGCGATGACCTCCACCAGCTTCTCGCGCCAGGTGGCCACCTCCTCGGCCATTGTGGG
>DAOUZU010000054.1 GCA_030665535.1 Dehalococcoidia bacterium | reverse complement strand
GCCCCCCTCCACCCTCGCTACCCCCCCCGTTGAGACTGAACCGGGAGTGTCAAAGAAGGCTCTTATCCAGAACGCTGTGTGATATAATAGGCGGCGAAATGACCACCCGGAATAAAGCCACTGACAAGAGCAACGGCAGCCTGGCTGTTGAGACCATCGGCCTGACCAAAATCTACGATACTATCCTGGCCGTGGACGAGCTTAACCTGGGCATCAAGAAGGGGGAGCTTTTTGCCCTGCTGGGCCCCAATGGGGCCGGCAAGACCACGGCCATAAACATGCTCTCCGGCCTCTTGAAGCCCACCAGCGGCACCGCCGAGGTCATGGGCTACGACATCAACCGGCAGCCCTTCAAGGTCAAGGAAGTCATCGGCGTATCACCCCAGGAGACCACCCTATCGGAGCGCCTGAACTCGCTGGAAAACCTGGACCTGATAGGCCGCCTGCACGGCATAGAGCCGGAGCGTCTCAAGACCTGGTCACGGCTGCTGCTGGAGACGATGGGACTGGAAAAGAGGGCTAAAGACCAGGTGAGGAAGTTCTCCGGCGGCATGAAGCGGCGGCTGAGCATCGCCCTGGCCCTCATCCACAACCCCGAGGTGATCTTCCTGGACGAGCCCACCCTGGGCCTGGACCCCCAGGCACGACGGGCCGTCTGGGAGTACATCGCCGGGCTTAAGGGGGATAAGACCATCCTGCTGACCACCCACTACATGGAGGAGGCCGACTTCCTGGCCGACCGCATCGGCATAATAGACGAGGGAAAGATTGTCGCCTTGGGCACCCCCCAGAAGCTGAAAGCAGAGAAACTGGACACCCACACCATGATAATCAAGGCCTGGAACCTGACCCAGAAGGTAGTAGCCGATATTAAGAAGCGCTACGCCCAAGTAGAGGTGGACGGGGGCCAGATGACCGTCACCGATAAGTATATCAGCTTCGAGAAGATAGTCGACCAGCTTCACAGCAACGGGGCGCTGGTGCGCTCCGCCTATTTCAAGGAGCCCACCCTGGAGGACGTTTACCTTAAGATAACCGGCAAGGAGCTGCGCGAATGAGGTTTTGGCGGCTCGGCTTAAGGAGTATCAAGGAGACCTACCGCGACCCGCCAGCGCTGGCCTTCCTGCTGGCCTTCCCCTTTGTATTCATGCTCCTCTTCGGCGTCGCCTTCGGCAGCGATGTCACGCCCAGCTACAGCGTGGGCGTGATAGACCAGGACGGAAGCCCCCTTTCCCAGGGCTTTATCGCCGAGGCGCTGCCCCAGGTGGAGACAATCGAAGCCACCGCCTATGACGACGCCGCCATCGCCCTCACCGACCTTCGCCTGGGCGACCTGAGCGCCTATATCGTCCTGCCCGAAGGCTTTGGCGACCAGGTCTCCCATATCCTCCAGGGGCAGGAAGGCGAAATCGTCATCAACATAACCTATGACGAAAGCGCCCTCCTTGTGTCGCAGCAGATAATCTCCACCATCAACGCCGCCGCCAGGGTCTTTGCCCAGATAGAGATACCGCTTACCATAGACGCCAACCCCATCAACATAGAGACGGAAATCACCAATATAGACTTCATCGCCCCGGGGATTATCATCTTCGGCCTGATGATTATGATATCCACCTCCGCCCGTATAATGCTGCGCGATAAGGAAAGCCGCTTCCTCTACCGGCTACTTACCACCCCCACCCGCCCCTGGGAGTTCATCACCGGCTACTCCACGGGCCTAGTCGCCATCGCCGTCGTCCAGATTATCACCTTCATACTGCTGGGCTGGCTCTTCGGTATGGACATCGTCGGCAACATCGCCCTGGCCTTCGGCGTATTTCTACTGACGGCCATCTGCTCTATCGGCATCGGCATGATTGTGGCCTCGCTGACCAAATCGGAAACCCAGGGCGAGTCCCTTAGCTGGCTCTTCTCCATACCGCTGGCCCTCATCTCCGGGGTGTGGTTCTCCGCCGAGTTCATGCCCACCTACATCCAGGCGATAGCCAAGGCCTTCCCCTTCATCCACGCCGTCGACGCCGGCCGTGCCATCATCACCCGCGGCGTCGGCTTCGAGGCCATCTCCGGCGATGTCTTCTTCCTGGTCGGCTGGGCGGTTGGCATCTTTATCCTGGGCATCATTCTTTTCGGCCGTACGATGCGAAGCTGATGAAGGTTATCGAGTGGCACAGCGACCGCTTAAGAATAGTCGATCAGACCCGGCTGCCGCGGGAAGAAACCTACCTTGAGCTTAACGACCACCATCACGTGGCCGCAGCCATAAAGGAGATGCGCATCCGGGGGGCGCCGGCTATCGGCGTGGCCGCCGCCTACGGCATCGCCCTCGGCGGCCTCAGGATAGAGGCCGAATCACCCGGCCAGTTCCGGCAGTTGCTCAAAGAAGTCGTCAGTGAGATAACGGCCACCCGGCCCACCGCTATAAACCTCTCCACCGCCGCCAGCCGCATGGAGCAGGCGGCCGTCGGGCGGGATGTGGCCGCCGTCAGGCAGTCGCTGGTTGAGGAGGCGGTCAAGATACACCGGGAGAGCTACCAGGCGGACGATTCCCTGAGCCAGCGCGGCACCGCCCTTCTTGGCGAAGGCGCCACCGTCCTCACCCACTGCAACACCGGCCCGCTGGCCACCGCCGGCTACGGCACCGCCCTGGGGGTGATTATGCGGGCGCAGCGGCAGGGCAAGAAGATAAACGTGCTGGTCACCGAGACCCGCCCCCTCTGCCAGGGGGCCAGGCTGACAACCTGGGAGCTGAAAGAGGCCGGCGTCCCCTTCAAGCTGATTACGGACTCCATGGCCGGCCACTTCATGAGCAAGGGGCAGGTGGACGCCGTCATCACCGGGGCGGACAGGATTGCCGCCAACGGCGATACGGCCAACAAGATAGGCACCTACTCCCTGGCGGTGCTGGCCAAAGAGAACGGCGTCCCCTTCTACGTGGCCGCCCCCACTACTACCATAGACCCCGAAACCGCCACCGGCGAGGACATCCCAATAGAGGAGAGAAGTCCGGAGGAAGTGACCCACCTGGGGGAAGCGGCCATCGCCCCGGAGGGAACGGAGGTCCTCAACCCCGCCTTTGACGTAACCCCCCACCGCTACATCACCGCCATCATCACCGAAAAGGGTATAATACGGGAGCCGTACGGTGAGGGGATTGGAAATATTTAAGGAGGCCACAGATGCCCACAGCTAAAGTCGGGGTTATCGGTGGGACGGGTCTTTATGATATCGAGGGGCTTTCGGATGTCGCCGAGGTGGATGTAGATACCCCCTTCGGCAAGCCCAGCGACAGCATCGTTATGGGTAAGCTCTCCGGAGTGGGGGTGGCCTTCCTGCCGCGGCATGGGCGGGGGCACGACATTATGCCCACCGAGGTGCCGTCCCGGGCCAATATATGGGCCCTGAAGTCCCTGGGGGTGGAGCACATCGTCGCCATCAACTCCGTCGGCAGCTTCAAGGAAGAGGTGAAGCCCGGCCACCTGCTGATTCCCGACCAGCTTATCGACCGCACCCGGCAGCGGGTAAACACCTTCTTCGGCGGGGGTGTCGTGGCCCACATCCAGTTCGTCGAGCCGTTCTGCGCCCGGCTTTCCCAGACCCTCTACGAATGCGCCCGGGAGGCCGGCGCCGGCGTCCACCAGGGGGGCACCTATGTCGTCATGGAAGGACCGGCCTTCTCCACCCGGGCCGAATCTATCCTGCACCGCTCCTGGGGGGCGGCTGTCATCGGCATGACCGCCCTGCCCGAGGCAAAGCTGGCCCGCGAGGCCGAAATCTGTTACTCTATCATCGCCTGCGCCACCGACTACGACGCCTGGCACGAGACGGAAGCGGCGGTATCGGTGGATATGATACTGGGCACGCTCAAGGCCAATATCGGCCTCTCCAAAGAAATCATCAGGCTGGCCGTCACCCGGATGCCCGAAACCAGGGGCTGCGCCTGCGCTACAGCGCTGGAGAACGCCATCGTTACCCCGCTCAAGCTGGTGGCACCAGAGCAGAAAAATATGCTCAGCCTGCTGATAGAAAAATACATATAAGAAGGTAGCTTAACGACATGCCCGACACTGAATTCGGCCTCTTACCGACAATGATAGGCAGTATGCCCCACAGCGACCCCGACAAGGCGGCGGCGCTGGTGGCCCGCTTTCTGCCGGACATCCCCGCCTGGCCGCAGCTGCCGCAGCGCTCCTTCCGAGAGGGCATGGTGGCTCAGTACAGCGAGGGCTTCCCCGGCATCGTGGCGGGTGAGGAGAAGGTGTTCGTGGACACCGGCAAAGACCTGGACGGACCGCTGGAGAAGCTGTACGCCGCCTACCTGGCCAACGACGCCACCGCCTACGGTATCAGCGCCGATTACGCCGCCGGCCTGCACCGCTTCCTGGGACTGGACAACCTTTCGCCGCAGGCGATGAAGGGGCAGGTGACGGGGCCGGTCACCTGGGGGCTGGCCGTCAGCGACGACAGCGGCAAGGCCATCATCTACGACGAAATGCTGTCCGACGCCGCCGTCAAACTGCTCCGGCTCAAGGCGGTGTGGCAGGAGAAAGCGCTGGGCAGGATATCCAAGAGAAGCATCATGTTCCTGGACGAGCCGGCCATGGCCTCCTACGGCTCCTCCTACGTGCCGTTATCACAGGAGAGGGTCATCAGCCTCATAAGCGAGGTATTGGGCGGCATTGGCGGTCTGAAGGGCATACACTGCTGCGGCAACACGGACTGGCCGGTGCTGCTGGAGACAGAAATGGACATCATCAGCTTTGACAGCTATGATTACGCCCAATCGCTTACCCTGTACCCGGATGAGATAAGGGACTTTATCATAAGGGGCGGCGCCATCGCCTGGGGCATCGTGCCCACCGACGAGAAACAGCTGGCCCAGGAAACTGCCGCCAGCCTCAAAGACCGCCTGGAGGAGGCTATGGCCCCCTTCGCCCGACGCGGAATCCCCTTTGAGCGGCTGGCCAAGCAGGGGCTGCTGACGCCGAGCTGCGGGCTGGGCAACCTGGCCAGCGATGATGCCGCCGCCCACGCCCTGGAACTTCTGGCCGAGCTATCCAAAAAAATGAGAAAACGCTACCTGTAACAGGAATCACGATGGAATGCGATATCCAGGCCAATAAGCTAGTCTGCAATTGCACCTATGAGCCCTGCGCGCGGAAGGGCAAGTGCTGCCAGTGCATCGCCTACCACCTGGAATACAACGAGCCGCCCGCCTGCGTCTTCCCCCCGGAGACGGAGAAGACCTACGACCGCTCCTTCGCCCGCTTCGCCGAGCTGGTGGACCAGGGCAAGCTGACCGGAAGATGAAGAGCGCCTACCTGCTGACCGGCCCCCCGGGAACGGGCAAGACCCGCCTCATCATAGAGGCCCTGGGGGAAATCACCGGCGAGGTTGCCGGCGGCTTCTACACCGAGGAAATAAGAGGCCAGGGAGCCCGGAAGGGCTTCCGGCTGATCACGCTGGACGGCCAGACGGCCACCCTGGCCCACATCAACATCAAGGGGCGGCACCGGGTGGGGAAGTATGGGGTTGACCTGGAGGTTATGGAAGAGATAGCCGTGCCGGCGCTGCGCCGTGCCGCCGAAAAAGGCCAGCTGGTGATTATCGACGAAATCGGCCGCATGGAGCTTATGTCCACCGGCTTCAGGCAGGCGGTTGCGGAAATTATCAAGGGCGGCCACCGCGTGCTGGGGACTATCACGCTCAACCCCCACCCCCCGGCCGACGCCATCAAGCAGCGGCCAGAGGTGGACCTGGTACCAATGACCGGCTCCAACAGCCGCCAGGTGCTGGAAGACATCCGGCACTGGCTGAAGGCGGGAGAGGCGGCCTGATGCTGCCACAGATGATAGAAGGCCTGCTGAAAGCGGCGGCCTACCCCGAACCCACCGGGAAAATAGACCTGGTACAGACGCAGATGTCCTTCGTCTTTATTACCAACAGCTTCGTCTACAAGGTGAAGAAGCCGGTGAACCTGGGCTACCTTGACTACAGCACCCCCGCAAAGCGCCGCCTTTTCAGCTGGAAGGAGGTGAAGCTTAACCAGCGGCTTTGCCCGGATGTCTATATTGGTGTCGTGGATGTGACCGAGCGGGATGGCAGCTTCTCCTTCGGCAGCGGGGGGAAAGTGGTTGACTGCGCCGTCAAGATGCGCCGCCTGCCCCAGGATAAAATGATGGACGCCCTGCTGGAAGAAGACCGGGTGAGCCCGCCGATGATAGACCGCCTGGCCGAGAAGCTTGCCGACTTCCATCAAAGAGCCGAGACCTCAGCCGCCATCAGCGCCTTCGGCGGGCTGGAGGTAGTCAGCCGGAACACCGAGGAGAACTTCAGCCAGACGGAGAAATACATCGGCCAGGCCATCTCCGCGGACAAGTTTGGCCGCATAAGGGACTACAGCCGCCGCTTCATCAAGGAGAATGCGGGGCTGCTGGCGGAGCGGGTGAGCCGGGGCCGCATCCGCGACCTCCACGGCGACCTCCACGCCGCCCACATCAACTTCGGCGACGGCATCTGCATCTACGACTGCATAGAGTTCAACGACAGGTTCCGCTACGGCGATGTGGCCGCCGAGGTCGCCTTTCTGGCCATGGACCTGGACCACTATGGCCGCGCCGACCTGGCCCGGATGTTCACCGCCGCCTATATTAAATACAGCCGGGACGCTGAGCTGGCCGGGCTGCTTAAGTTCTATAAGTCCTACCGCGCCTATGT
>DAOUZU010000043.1 GCA_030665535.1 Dehalococcoidia bacterium | reverse complement strand
TTGCCGAAGCAGCGGACGTCACCACTGCTGGTGTTAACATCTTCCAGGTTCAGGGAAACCAACTCGCTGACCCTCATGCCGCTGGCGTAGAGCAGTTCCAGCATGGCCCTGTCCCGCTTGGCCTCAGGAGATTTCTGTCTGGCCGGCTGCTCCAGCAGGCTGCGCACCTGGGAAATTGAAATGGCGTCCGGGAGGGGCTTGCCTATCCGGGGTGAATCTATGTTCTCGGTGGGATTCGCCTTTATACGGCCCTCGGCCCTCATAAAGGCAAAAAAGGACTTGGCGGCGGCAATCTTGCGCACCTGGGTGGTAGTGGCGTAGTTCCTCTCTTTCAGGTTAAGCATATACCTGAGCATCTCCTGGCGGCTGAAAGACTCCCAGGAGGGCATCACGCCGCGCCTGGCGGCCTCCTCCCCGGCAAAATCTATCAGCTGATTAAGATCGTTTCCGTAAGCCTCCACCGTGTTCCCGGAAAAGCCCTTCTCCACGGCAAGGTAGTTGATAAAGCTTTTTACGTCATCTCTCACCGGCGGCCTCGCTATATTTAGTGTTATGTTATTCTAACATAACTTTAGGGAATGTCCAGCCCGTAACCGGTTTTAAGGGCGCCGTACGCCTGTGATAAAATAGCAATATGACAGCTTACCTGGAAGAGCAGATAAGACAGCTCCCGCAGAGCCCCGGCGTCTACTTAATGAAAGATACCGGCGGCGGCATAATATACATCGGCAAGGCAGCCCGGCTGCGCGCCCGGGTAAGGTCCTACTTCGGCCGTTCGGACCGGCTGACGCCCAAAACACAACGCCTGGTGGAACGCATAAGGGACATAGACTTTTTCATAACCGGCACGGAGCAGGAGGCCCTTATCCTGGAGCTTAACCTGGTGAGAAGGCACCGGCCGCATTACAATGTGAGCCTCAAGGACGATAAGAGCTTCCCCTACCTCAAGATAGACACCGGCGAACGCTGGCCCCGCATTTACATCACCCGCCAGTTGAGCGGGACGGGACGCTACTTCGGCCCCTTTGCCGACGCCAAATCGGTTAGGCGTACGCTGGCTCTGATTATGGAGATTTTCCCCCTGCGCACCTGCGCCAAGAGCCTTAAGAAGCGCCTGCCCCGCGCCTGCCTGGAGTACGACATCGGCCAGTGCAACGCCCCCTGCATCGACGCCGTCAGCCAGCGGCAGTACGCCGAGCTGCTGAAGCAGACCATCCTCTTCCTTGAGGGCAAGCAGAACAGGGTGATCAAGGAGCTTGAGGACAAGATGCGGCGGGTGGCCGAGGGCCAGGACTACGAGCAGGCGGCCCGGCTCCGCGACCAGATTCAGGGGGTTAAAAAGGTAATCGAGGGGCAGCAGATTGCCGCCAGGGTAAGGGGGGAGCAGGATGTCATCGCCTTCGCCCAGGACAGGGATCAGGCCTGCGTCCAGGTATATTTCATCCGCGGCGGCAAGTTGATAGGCCGCGAGACCTTCACCCTCCAGGGCACCCGGAACGAGACGCCGCCGAAGATTATGTCAAGTTTCGTGGAGCAGTATTACAACTCGGCCACCCATATCCCACCGCTAATCCTGCTGCAGCACCCCGTCGAGGACAGTGAGATAATCGAGAGCTGGCTGGCGGGCAAGCGCAAGGGGCGGGTGAAGCTCCAGGTGCCCCGCCGCGGCTCCAAGAAGGAGCTGGTGGATATCGTGGCCGAAAACGCCGGGCATGCCCTGGCCCTGGCTAAAATTAAGCACCTGGCCGCGCCGGAAACCCTGGAAGCCTCTCTGGATGAGCTAAAGGCAAAACTAAACCTGCCCTCTGCGCCGATGCGGATGGAGGGCTACGACATCTCCAACATCCAGGGAACGGCGGCATCGGGGAGTATGGTCGTCTTTGAGAGGGGCCGCCCCACACCCTCCCGCTACCGCCGCTTCAGGATCAAGACTGTCGCCGGTGCCGACGACTGCGCCATGATAGCCGAGGTCATCCGCCGCCGCTTCCGCCACCATAAAGAAACCGCCTCTCCGTCTGCAGATAGCTGGGCGACCCGGCCCGGCCTCGTCCTCATCGACGGCGGCAAGGGGCAGCTGGCCGCCGCTACGGCGGCTATGCGAGAGGCCGGCGCCGAATCAATACCGCTGGCCTCCCTGGCCAAGGAGAACGAGGATATATACCTGCCCGGCCGGGCCAGGCCCCTCATCCTGCCGGAGACCTCGCCAGCGCTCAGGTTATTGCAACGCTTGAGGGACGAGGCCCACCGCTTTGCCCTGGGCTATCACCACAAGATACACCACCGGCAGACCTTCGCCTCCGCCCTGGACGATATTCCCGGCATCGGCCCCAGGCGCAAGCGCAGCCTGATTAAACAATTCGGTTCCGTCAAGGCCATCCGCCAGGCGGGCCTGGAAGAACTGGCCGCCGCCAGCGGTATGAGCCAGCGCCTGGCCAGGAAGATAAAGGAGAACCTGTAGCCCTATGCCAGCCAACCTGACACCGCAATACTTTGACGCCGAGAAGAAGTTCCGCGCCGCCAGGGGCCCCTTTGAAAAGATTGCCGCCCTGGAAGAGATGCTCTCCGTCATGCCCAAGCACAAGGGGACAGACCACCTGCGGGCGGAGCTGAGAACCCGCATTGCCAAACTGAACCAGCAGGCGGCCAAGAAGTCCGGTGGCCAGCGGGCCTCTATGATGATAGAGAAAGAGGGCGCCGCTCAGGTAGTCATCGTCGGCCTGCCCAACTCGGGCAAGTCACAACTGCTCACCAGCCTCACCAACGCCTCGCCGGCGGTTGGCGACTACCCTTTCACCACCCAGAGCGCCACCCCGGGGATGATGGAGTACGAGGACATCAAGATTCAGCTCATAGACACGCCGCCCCTGGCGCCCCAGGCCATCCAGTGGTGGCTGCCGCCGATACTGCGCCAGGCCGATGCCCTGCTGCTGGTGGTGAGCCTGGCCGAAGACCCTGTCAGCCAGGTGGCCTCCCTCCGTGAGCAGCTTGTGGGAATGCGTATCACCATCGGCGACAGGGAGGAACCGTCGGTGGAGCCGGATGTACTAACCTGGCCCAAGAAGGCGCTGCTGGTGGGCACTAAGGCGGATCTGGACAGCGGTGGCCGCAACCGGCAGACGCTGGAAAGCGAGTACCGGGCCGAGCTGCCCGTAGTTCCCGTCTCGGTTACGGACAACGGCAGCCTTGACGAGCTTAAGTCAAGGCTGTACCGCCTGCTTGATATCATCCGGGTCTATACCAAGGCACCGGGCACGAAGCCCGACCTCACCGACCCGGTGGTGCTGCCGGTGGGAGCGACGCTGGCCGACGCCGCCACGGCGGTGCACAAGGACTTCGCCGCCAAACTGAGATACGCCCGCATCTGGGGCTCCGGCAAGCACGACGGCGTCTCGGCCCGGCGGGACCATGTCCTAAAAGACGGCGATATAATAGAGTTACACCTGTAGCTCTAAAGTAAAAACCTCTCCACAGCCGCCGCCACGCCAGAGTGGTCGACATCAAGGGTGATATAGTCGGCTACCGCCTTAACCTCATCGGGGGCATTACCCATGGCTACCGCCAGGCCGGCGGCTTCAAGCAGCGGGAGGTCGTTAGTGCCGTCGCCGATGGCCATAACCTCCTCTAGCCCCACCCCCAGTTCCGCCGCCAGCGCTTTCAGCGCTTCCCCCTTGGAGACGCCGGGGTCTGTGATGTTAATAAAGCGGACATCGGGGAAGGCCGGCGTACTGGCTGTGGAGAAACGCAGACGACGGCCAAAATGGCGCCGGAACTCGGCCACTTTGACTTCCTCGGCGGCGTTGTGCGCCACCAGCTCCGCCTTGATAATCCTCTCCCGCTCCCAGATGCCGTTATAATCGGTGAAGGTGGGCTCCACCCGGAAGAAGCGGCGGTGGATATCGTCCGACCAGTGCTCCCGCTCGGCGAAGAAGTGGCTGGTTGAGTAAAGCTCAAGGTAGGTGTCGTTCGCCCGGGCGAACTCAACGGCATCCTTCACCACCGTACCACTTATGGGCCGGGCATAAAGTTCTTCGCCCGTAGTCAAATTGGCCACCAGTGCGCCGTCGTAGAAAATATGGTAGCCATCCAGCGATAGCTCGCGGATTATTTTCAGGCAGGCCTGTATCACCCGCCCGGTGGAGAGGGATATGCGTACGCCCCGGGCGGCAGCTTTCTGAAGAGCGGCCCCGTCCGCCGCCGAAACGGCCCCTTTCCTGTTCACCAGGGTGCCGTCAACATCCAGCACCAGCAGTTTATAGTCTGTCAAATTCTCTCCTTGTAGAACCCAAGCCACCGTGTCTTGGGCAAGCCTTCCAGGTAGAACGATTTCCGCCAGCGGTCATAGCGCGCGCCGGTAGTGCCGATAATAAACCGTGCGGACATCGGGCTATTCTAGCATTGGGAGAGGTGATTTTGGAAGGCGTGGTATAAGGGGGTGAGGTTGATTATGATTGAGGCAAACCACCGTTCAGGCAGGCTTGCTGCCGTTGGCAACGACGAAGTTCCTAAGCGTGCCTATCTGCTTTATCTTCACCTCCACCGTATCCCCGGGGTACATCGGGCCGACGCCGGAGGGGGTGCCGGTGGCGATGATGTCCCCCGGCAGCAGCGTCATCACATGGGAGATGAAGTTTATTATCTCCGGTATGGAGTAGATGAGACCGCGGGCGGAGCCGCTCTGCTTCAGCTTTCCGTTTAGATAGGTCTCTATTTCCACTTTTTTCAGGTCAAGCTCGGTCTCAATCCAGGGGCCGACGGCAGCGAAGGTATCAAAACCCTTGGCCCGCGTCCACTGGCTGTCTTTCTTCTGTAAATCACGGGCGGTGACATCGTTAAAGCAGGTATAGCCCAGCACGTATTTAAGGGCGTCCCTGGTGGCCACCCGCCACACCGGTTTCTTTATCACCACCGCCAGCTCCCCCTCGTAGTCCACCCGGTGCGACGCCGAGGGGTAGATGATATTATCTCCGTGGCCGATGACGGCCGTCGACGGCTTCAGGAAAGTCAGGGGCGAATCCGGCACGGGCACCTTAAGCTCGCGGGCGTGGTCGTGGTAGTTTAGACCCAGGGCAATAATCTTGGTGGGAGTACAGGGCGCCAGCAGCTGCACCTTCTTGAGCTCGTAATACTTATCCGTGGTGACAATGCGGCGGAAGGGCTTTTCCTCAACCACCTGAATAGCACTGCCGTTGAGTATCCCGTATCTTGTCTTGCCTTCAGCGGCAAAGCGTACGATTTTCATTGTACAGGCCCTCATTTTAACTACATCAATCCTGTTTTGCAAACCAGCCTCCGCGGCTGGACGGCGGAGCCGCCACAACGCCTTGACACGACCTGGGCGGATTGCTAAACTTATGCCGTCCTAAGGCCTTTCAGGCATATAGTTTCCCAGGAGGCTCATTTGACGCCAGAAGAAGCCAAAGAGCAAAAACCGCTGCTGGATAAGGGACTGGTCTCCATCCTCACTGGCGCCGGCAAGGGCAAGACCACTTCGGCCATCGGCACGGTGATAAGGGCCGTCGGGCATGGCTTAAGGGCCTATGTCGTCTTTTTCGCCAAGGGTGAGAAGTTTGAACACGGTGAGTTCAATGTTCTGGCTAATTTGCCAAATGTCACTATGGCCAACTTCGGCCGGAGGGGCTGGATTGCCAAAGGCCAGACTACCCCGGAGCAGAGAGAGCAGGCCCACCAGGCCATAGAGGCCGCTCACCAGGCCATGCTCTCCGGGGAATACGACCTGGTGGTGCTGGATGAAATCAACATCGCCATCTCCGCCAAACTGATAGAGGTTGACGAGATCGTCCGGCTGATAGAGGAAAAGCCGCCCAATGTTGAGCTCATTCTCACCGGCCGTGACGCCGACCCCAGGCTGGTTAAAATGGCCGACCTGGTTTCCGAGATTCTGATGATAAAGCACCCCTTCACCGAGGGGGTGAAGGCCCGTAAAGGGATAGACTACTAAGGAGGCGAACAATGGAGTTAACACTTAGCGTCATCAAGGCAGATATCGGCGGTTATGTCGGTCACTCCGACTCTCACCCCGACTGCCTGCAGACAGCTGAAGATAGCCTGGCCAAGGCCAAAAAGGACGGCCTGCTGATTGACTACCACGTGACCAAGTGCGGCGACGACCTCCAGTTGATAATGACCCACCAGAAAGGCAAAGGTAACGAGGAAATCCACCGGCTGTCCTGGGACACCTTCGTCTGCTGCACCGATGTGGCCAAGAAGCTGGGGCTGCACGGGGCGGGGCAGGACCTTCTGGCCGACGCCTTCTCCGGCAACGTCAAGGGCATGGGCCCCGGCGTGGCCGAGATGGACATTGAAGAGCGCCCCTCGGAGGTGATAATCATCTTCATGGCCGACAAGACCTCCTCCGGTGCCTGGAACATGCCCCTCTATAAGATGTTCGCCGACCCCTTCAACACCATCGGCCTGGTCATCGCAGAGAACATGCACAACGGCTTCGCCTTCGAGGTGCATGATGTTAAAGAGAGCAAGAAGATAATCTTAAATACCCCGGATGAGATTTACGACCTCCTGGTATACATCGGCGCCTCGTCACGCTACCCCGTCAAAGCCGTCTACCACCGCGAGTCCGGCGAAATTGCCGCCGAGTCTTCCACCCAGAAACTGGCCCTTATCGCCGGCCGCTACGTAGGCAAAGACGACCCCGTCTGCATCGTACGTTCCCAGGGCAAGTTCCCGGCGGTGGGCGAGGTGCTGGAGCCTTTCGCTGTGCCGATACTGGTTGAGGGCTGGATGCGCGGCTCCCACTACGGCCCGCTGATGCCCGTCTCCATGCACGACAGCACCCCCACCCGCTTTGACGGGCCACCCCGGGTGGTGGCCTACGGCTTCCAGCTTGCCAGCGGTAAGCTTATCGGCCCACGCGATATGTTCGCCGATATTTCCTTTGACAACGCCCGCCAGAAGGCCAATAACCTGGCCGATGTCATGCGCTACCACGGGCCCTTCGAGCCGCACCGCCTGCCCCTGGAGGAGATGGAGTACACCACCATGCCCGCGGTGGAAAAGAAGCTCACCGACCGCTTCAAGCCCATAACGGACTAGCCGATGCCCAGACTGCTCCTGGCCACCAACAACCCGGCCAAGGCACGCGAGTACAGGAGCCTTCTCAAAGATACCGGCTATGAACTGGTGACCCCGGTGGAGGTGGGCATAAACCTAACCGTCGCCGAGACGGGCTCAACCCTCAAAGAAAACGCCCGGCTAAAGGCGACCGCCCTGGCCGCCAGAAGCGGCCTGCTGACCCTGGCCGACGACTCCGGTCTTTTTGTTGATGCCCTCGGCGGCCAGCCGGGAGTACTCTCAGCCCGCTACGCCGAGGAGCAGGCCACCGATAGAGAACGACTGGACTACCTGCTCAACAAGCTTAAAGATGTGCCCCGGGAGAAGCGTACCGCCCAGTTCCGCTGTGCAATCGCCATCACAACGCCCGGCGGCCTGGTGGATTATTACCAGGGCCAGTGCTCCGGCGTCATCGCCCTGACCCCCAGTGGTGAGGGCGGCTTCGGCTACGACCCCGTCTTCTACCTGCCCCAGCGGGGTAAGACAATGGCCGAGCTGCCCCCAGGAGTGAAGGACAGCCTCAGCCACCGCAGCCGGGCCGCCGGCAAAGCGGCTAAAGCGCTCCGGCGGCTGCGCAACCAGCAGGCAGAATAGCAATT
>DAOUZU010000084.1 GCA_030665535.1 Dehalococcoidia bacterium | reverse complement strand
AAATGGGGGCGGGGTGGCGGCCCCCGTCTCGTTGGGTCGCGGGGGGGGCCCCGCCCCCCCCACCCCGGGGGGGGTGTACTAAACCCCCCGCCGCCGGGCCACCCTGGCGGGGGGGGTTTTGACCACCACCTCACCGTGGGTGTCGGCCTCGGCGCCGAAGCTGAAACCATCGTAGACGGAGCCGTCCTCCAGGACCAGTATGGCCCGCTTAGTCATTAGCCTCCCCCGCCTTGATGGAAGCGTCTTTGTAGGCCAGTTTGCCATTGTATATGGTGGCCATCACCCTGCCCTTGAGATGGCTTGCCGCAAGAGGCGTGTTGCGACCTTTTGAGGCGAACTGGCTGGCGTCCACCGTCCATTCATGGTCAGGGTTGATGATGGTGATATCGGCGGCGGCGCCCTCTTTCAGTGTACCCAGCCGGCCGAAGTCCGGGCCGATAATCCCCGCCGGCGCGGTGGTGAGCTTGCTGATGAGGAGGCCCAGCGGCAGTTTGCCGTCGTGCACCAGGCCCATCAGGCTGCCCAGGGCCGTCTCTAGGCCGCTCATACCGAAGGGGGCCAGGGCGAACTCGCACAGCTTGTCGTTCTCGGTGTGGGGGGCGTGGTCGGTGGCGATAATGTCTATGACGCCATCGTTCAATCCATTGATAAGAGCATTTATATCACCCGCCGTACGCAGGGGCGGGTTTATCTTGGCGTTGGTGTCGTAGCCCATGACTCGCTCCTCGGTGAGGGTTAGGTGGTGTGGCGTCACCTCGCAGCTAATCCTGATACCCCTGTCCTTGGCCCTGCGGATAAGCTCAACCGAGCTGGCGGTGCTGATATGGGCGATGTGCAGGCGGCAGCCGCTAAGCTCGGCCAGGGCGATGTCGCGGGCGACGGCTATCTCCTCGGCGGCGGCGGGTATACCGCGCAGGCCCAGCCGGGTGGCGGTGATGCCCTCGTTCATCTGGCCGTCCTCGCTAAGGGCGGCGTCCTGGCAGTGGCTGATTACGGGCCGGTTAAAGGCCTGGCTGTACTCCATCGCCTGGCGCATCAGGCGGGAGTCGTCTACCCAGCAGCCGTCATCGCTGAAGGCGACGGCACCGGCCTCGCTCATTTCGGCCATCTCGGCCAGCTCCCGGCCCTGCCCGCCTTTGGTAATAGTGCCGATGGGCAGCACGCGGACAGCCCCCTGACTGGCTGCGGTTGACTTTACATAATCTATGGTAGCCTGGTTGTCCAGTGGCGGGTCGGTGTTGGGCATACAGCAGACGGTGGTGAAGCCGCCTCGGGCCGCCGCCCTGGTGCCGGTGGCGATGGTCTCCTTTTCCTCGTAGCCGGGCTCCCTCAGGTGGCAATGGAGGTCTATAAAACCGGCGCAGACGATAAGGCCACCGGCGTCAATGATATTGTAATCCGTCGGCGGCGTTTTCCCCCCGCCCACCCAAGCTATCCGGCCATCGGCCAGGAAAATACTGCCGGTCTCATCCAGCCCCCGGGCCGGGTCAATCAGGTGGCCGTTCTTTATCAGTAGCGGTCTGGTCATAGTCTTTTACTCCCTGAGAGCAGGTAGAGCAGGGCCATCCGCACCGCCACCCCGTTGGTCACCTGCCGGTTGATGACGGACTGGGGGCCGTGGGCGACGCCGGAAGCAATCTCAATATCCTCGTTCACCGGCCCCGGGTGGAGGACGATGGCGTCGGCCTTAGCCTCGGCCAGGCGGGCCTCGGTGAGTTGGTAGTAGCGGGCGTACTCCCGGATGCTAGGCAAAAGCCCGCTCTGCTGCCGCTCTTTCTGCAGGCGCAGGGCCATGACCACATCGGCGCCTTCAAGGGCGCGCTCAATATCCGGCGTAACGGTTACCTCGGGGAAAATACCCCTCGTATCCTCCAGGCCGAAAGGCAGCAGGGTATAGGGGCAGCAAACGGTCACATCGGCCCCCATCTTGGTCAGCCCCCAGATGTTGGAGCGGGCCACCCGGCTGTGCTTGATGTCACCGACTATAACCACCTTCAGCCCTTTCAGGCTGGTCTTGTGCTGGCGGATGGTGTAGAGGTCTAGCAGCGCCTGGGTGGGGTGGGCGTGCCAGCCGTCGCCGGCGTTTATCATGCTGGCTTCAATGCGCCTGGCGGCAACGTAGGGGGCGCCGGACATAGGGTGGCGCATTATGACCATATCCGCCCCCAGCGCCTCCAGGGTGGCCAGGGCGTCTGTCAGGCATTCTCCCTTGACGCTTGAGGAGACCTGGGCATTAAGGTTGACGACATCGGCGCTCAGATTTTTGGCCGCCATCTCAAAAGAGGAGCGGGTGCGCGTGCTGGGCTCGTAGAAGAGGGTGACGATGGTCTTGCCGCGCAGTGTGGGCACCTTCTTTATGGGCCGGGAGAGGATTTCCATCATGGCGTCGCTCGTTTCCATTACCAGCCCTATCTCTGCGGCGCTGAAATCGTCCAGGTCAAGTATGTGGCGATGCCGCCATACCGGCGGCTGCTCCTGACTTTCAGCCCCTGCCACCGGCCTTACTTCATCCTTTGGCGTAATCCTCATGGCTTTACCTCCTCAACCGAAGGCCGGGTGGCGATGGCCACCTCGTCTGCGCCGTCGGTTTCCTCTAACCTGACCCGGATGTCCTCGTGCCGGGAGCTGGGTATGTTCTTGCCAACGTAGTCGGAGCGTATCGGCAGCTCACGGTGGCCGCGGTCTATGAGCACCGCCAGCTGGATAGACTCCGGCCGCCCCAGGTCTATAAGGGCGTCCATGGCCGCCCGGGTGCTACGGCCGGTGTAGAGGACATCGTCAACCAGGACGATAGTCTTGCCGTCTATACTTACCGGAACATCGGTGCTCTTGACCATCGGCTGTCGTTCAAGCCGGGCCAGGTCATCGCGGTAGAGGCTGAAGTCCAGGGCGCCCACGGGCACCTCCACTTTCTCAAAGCTGGCGATGTTGGCCGCCAGCCGTTTGGCCAGGGGAACGCCGCGGGTGCGCATGCCGATGAGGACAAGGCTCTCCGTGGACCTGTTGCGCTCCACGATCTCGTGGGCCATGCGGGCCAGCGTCCGCCTTATATCCTGGCGGCTCATAATTATCTTGGCCATAAAAATAACCCCTTGCACATATTTGCTGACAAGAGGCTTCACCGGTTTCTTCTACCCCTTGCCAGCCTCGCCGGACCAGCTTAAAGGTGCAGGTCTATTCAGTTGTTACCACATTATAGCACCTGGAGAAGGCTATGGCAATGTTTTATTTAAGTGAGGACAGCAGCTACGCCGTGCGCTGAAGTCCAAAAAATGCTATAATAGTATGTTCATGGCGGATTTTTTAACGGAGCTAAACCCTGCCCAGCGGGAAGCGGTGGAGGCCATCGGCGGCCCGGTGCTCATCCTGGCCGGCCCCGGCAGCGGCAAGACCAGGGTCATAGCCCACCGGGTGGCCTACCTCATCAAGGTCTGCGGTGTGAGCCCGCGCCATATCATGGCCGTCACCTTCACCAACAAGGCCGCCCGGGAGCTAAAGGAGCGGCTTCAGGGGCTTGCCAGCGCGGCGCAGGAAGACCTCACCGTGGGCACCTTTCACGCCATCTGCGCTCGTATCCTCAGGCGTGAAGGCAGGGTTATCGATATTGACCCCGGCTTCGTGATATACGATGACAGCGACCAGTTAAGCCTCCTGAAGCGGGCTATCGTGGATGTCGGCCTTGACCCCAAGCAGTACTCGGCCTCGGCCATATCTTCGGCCATCAGCGCCGCCAAGAGCCGGCTGATTACCCCCCAGTCCTACTTGGAGAGTAAGCAGAGCTACTTTGAGGGGGTGGTGGGCAGCGTTTACGAGCGTTATCAGGAGTTGCTCAGGCTCAGCAACGCCCTTGATTTTGACGACCTGCTACTGGAGACGGTACATCTTTTCCGCCAGCACCCGGATGTCCTGGACCGTTTTCAGACCCGCTACCAGCACATTATGGTGGACGAGTTTCAGGACACCAACGTGGTGCAGTATGAAATCATCAGGTTGATTGCGGCTAAATACCGGAATGTCTGCGTCGTCGGCGACCCCGACCAGTCAATTTACTCCTGGCGCTTTGCCGACCTGCGCAACATCTTAACCTTTGAGAAGGACTATCCGGAGGCCAAGGTGGTGTTGCTGGAGCGTAACTACCGCTCCACGCAGACGATACTGGAGGCCGCCGCCGGCATTATCTCGGCCAACCGGCAGCGTAAGCCGATTAAACTGTGGACGGAAAAAGAACCCGGCGAGCTGGTCACTGTTGTGGAGACATACAGCCAGCAGGAAGAGGCCCGCTTCGTCACCAACGAGGTTGAGAAACTGGTGGAGCGGGGTAAGGCCAGCCTGGCCGACTGCGCCGTGATGTACCGCACCAATGCCCAGTCCCGTGCCCTCGAGGAAGCCTTTATCCGCTACGGGATGTCCTATAAACTGGTGGCCGGCACCCGCTTCTACGAGAGGCGGGAGGTCAAGGACGTTGTCGCCTATCTGCGGCTTATCCAGAACCCGGATGACAGCGTCAGCCTGCTGCGGGTGATAAATGTCCCTGCGCGCGGGCTGGGCCAGAAGAGCCTGGGCGAGCTTACGAGCTGGGCCGGCGCCAAGGGTATTTCCCTGTACCAGGCGCTGGGGCTGCTGGATAGTACCGCCGAGGACAAGCCGGGTCTCACCCCCCGGGCGCTAAAGTCTATGGAGGTCTTTTACCGGCTGATGGAGGGGCTGATCGCCCGCAGCCGAGAGTTGGACCTGGTTGACCTTTTCGACATGGTGATAGCCAAAACAGGCTATAAGGACTATCTCTTGAGCGGGCCGGAGGGGGAGGAGCGCTGGGAAAATGTCCTGGAACTGCGCACGGTGGCCGAGCAGTACCGCTGCCTGCCGGTTGAAGAAGGACTGGTTGCCTTCCTGGAGGGTGTCGCCCTGGTATCCGATGTTGACTCCCTTG
>DAOUZU010000026.1 GCA_030665535.1 Dehalococcoidia bacterium | reverse complement strand
CCATGCCGTCCAGGCCCGCTTCCGCTCCCGACAGGCCAAGCCTTTCGCCGCCCGGCTGCTGGCTGCCCTGCGGCAGCAGTTCGGCGGACATAGCGTCAAGAAAGAGAAATAAAGCCGCCTAAACGGCTTCGTTAGCCAGGGTCTGGAGGCGCCGGAAGGCTTCTGCCGGCTGTGAATCCAGGAATATGGCGCTGCCCACGTAAATATCGTTCACGCCGCTGCCGGCCACCAGCTTAATATTGTTCTCCTTGACGCCACCGTCAATGCCAATCTCCATATCGGGTCGGGCGCTCTTTAATTCGGCTATCTTACCGAGCACCTCCGGCAGGAACCTGGCCCCGTAAAAGCCGGGGTGGACAGCAAGAAACAGGACGCTATCCACCTCTAGCAGCGGCAGCACGGCGGAGACGGGCGTCTCCGGGTTGACAGCCAGGCCCACGCCCAGACCAAGGTGACGTGCCTGCGAGATAACCTCCCCGGCTGAATCCGTAGCCTCGTAGTGGAAGATTACCTTGCGCGCCCCGGCCTGCTTAAAACACTCCAGTTGCTGCTCCGGTTTCTCCACCATCAGGTGGACCTCCCAGGGTATTTCAAGAAATACGGCAGCGGCCTGTTGGCAGGTGACGCTGTGCGAAGGCACGAAGCGTCCGTCCATTATGTCAAGCTGCACATAGCCGGCATAGCCCTCCGCCTGGCGGGCCATAGCGGCCAGCTTAGCCGGGTCATCGGTAAGGATGGCGGGGATTACCCGTATTCGTGGGGGCATCAAACCTCCCTCAATAATACCCGCGCCGGAGCGCCGTCGGCGTCTTTCATCTTTAAAGGTAGGCACATAAGCTCATAATCACCGGCGGGCACACCAGCCAGGTCAAGCCCCTCCACTATTACTACGCCGGCGCCGAGCAGGGCGTGATGCACCGGATGAACGACGGTGCCGTGCTCCTCTATGGACAGGTAGTCTATCCCCACCAGCTTTACGCCCCTCCCTACCATGTAACGGGCGGCGTCCCCGGTGACAAAGGCGTAATCCATAGAAAGGGGCTTCTTTCCCAGCAGCGCCGAGTTGCCCGTGCCCAGCAGCAGGCGGCTGACGCCCTCCAAATCCAGCCCCTCCAGAACTCTGCGGTCTATGCGTTTTACCCGCGGTAGCTGAAAGAGGCGGGCCGGGCCGGTAAGAACATCCGAGCTTATGGCATCCACGCCGGCGGCGCCATCAATGAAGTGACGCGGGGCGTCAACATGGGTACCGGTGTGGCTGCCCATCTTGAGCCGGGAGAGGTTGGAGGAGCCGCCCTCGGTTATGGCTGAGGCGCTTTCCACGGCTACCGGGGGGTCACCCGGCCACACGGCCATACCGGGTTCAATGGTCAGGCTGACATCGTAGATTCTGGGCTGCTTCATTGCGTCGGTAGGGTCATTGTAGGCAGGGGCGAAAGACCTGTCAAGGCTGATTTGATTGACAGCCCCCTATGGCTGGCATAGAATTGGCAAAACCCAGCCGTGTATTTAAGGAGGCGGGATTATGCTGGCCGTAGGCATCATCAGGGGCAAGAAGGGCGTTTACGACTTTGAAATACCCAAACCCGTTATTACCCGTCCGGACGAGGTGCTGGTGAGTGTCAAGGAAGTCGGTCTGGATGGTACCGATTTCAATATTTTGCGCTACAACCTCCAGGATATTGCCGAGGGCCGCGATAAGATGGTCATGGGCCATGAGATGTCCGGCGTGGTGGAGGAGGTGGGAAAGGCGGTTAAAAGCCTTTCACCCGGCGATCCCGTGGTAGTGACGGTACGCCGCGGTGACGATATTGACCAGCCCTGCCTGCACAACCAGAGCGATATGTGCCTGACGGGCCTTTTCACCGAGCACGGCATTCACAAGCTGGACGGCTTCCTGACCGAGTACACCGTCGCCGAAGAGCAGTACGTTGTCAGGGTGCCGCAGAAGCTGGCCCGGCTGGCCGTGCTGGCCGAGCCGGTGAGCATCGCCGAGAAGGGCATCCAGCAGATAAAACACATCCAGTCCCGCATCCACTGGTACTGCGGCCACAGCGAGCATTCCTGGCAGTCGGAGCAGTGGGGCGGCTGCAGGGTAGCCCTGGTAGTAGGCGCCGGTCCGCTGGGCCTTCTAGCCACCGCCCTGCTACGGCTGGCCGGCGTTTCCACCTACACCTCAGACCTGTTACCGGAGAGCCACCCCCGCATAAAGCTGCTGGCCGATACCCAGACCCACTACATAGACGCCCGTAAGAAAACGCCAAAGGAGGTGGTACAGCTCTGCTGCACCGCCGGCAACCTGGATATCATCTTTGAGGCCGCCGGCGCCGCCACCACCGCCGTGGCCCTTATCCCCTATATGTCCCGCTCCAGCATCTATGTTATGACCGGTATCCCCAGAGAGGAACTCAACATGAAGCTGGACGCCGCCAAGCTGGTGCACCACATCGTCAGCTATAACCAGGTGGTCGTCGGCAGCGTTAACTCCAACCGCAGACACTTCGAGACGGCCCTGAAGCACATGCCGGTAATAAATGAACGCTTCGACGGCCTGCTGGACAAGATGATAACCCACCGTTTTCCCCTGACTGACTACAAAAAGGCCTTCGCCACCACCGGCTCATCGGCCATCAAGACAGTTATCGAGGTCGAGCCCTGGGACTAGACGGATACTATGCCCGCCAGAGTTGATATCGCTATTATCGGCGCCGGCGTCGTCGGCCTGGCCGTGGCCGCCCGTCTGGCCGACCGGGGGGATGATGTCCTTCTCCTGGAAAAATACGACAGCTTCGGCCAGGAGACCTCAAGCCGCCACAGCGGCGTCATCCACTGCGGTATCTACTACCCGCCCGGCTCGTTGAAGGCGCGGCTGTGCCTGGCCGGTAACAGATCCCTCTACGACCTCTGTTCCCGCTACGGGATAGGCCATAAGCGGTTGGGCAAGCTGATAGTAGCCACGGCGGAAAACGAGCTAGGCCAGCTTGAGTCCCTCCTGGAGAGGGGCCGGGATAACGGCGTGGCGGGTCTGCGTCTCCTGTCACCGGCGGAGGTGAAGCAGCTTGAGCCGAATGTGGCCGGTGCGGCTGCCGTTCTAGCGCCGTCCACCGGCATTATCGATGCCCCCGCCCTGATGAAGTGCTTCCTCGGCCTGGCCCGGCGCGGCGGCATCCAGGTGGCCTACCGCTCACGGGTGAGTCGTCTGGAAAAGTTAAGCGGCGGCTACCGGCTGACGGTTACCGGTGACGAGGGCGATTTCTCTTTCACCGCGCGGCTGGTAATCAACTGCGCCGGCCTCCACGCCGACAAGGTTGCCGCACTGGCCGGAATAGACATAGATGACGCCGGTTATAGACTGCACTTCTGCAAGGGGGAGTACTTCAGTATCGGCAGTGGCCAGTGCCACCCCGTGAAGAGGCTTATATACCCCCTGCCGCCCGCCGATTTAAGCGGCGCCGGCATCCACGTCACCCTGGACCTGGAAGGCCGCCTGCGGCTGGGCCCCGGCGTCCTGTATGTAGACCGCATAGACTACGGCATCGACGCCAGGCACAAGCGCCTTTTCTACGATTCGGCCAGGCGGTTGCTACCCTGGCTGGAATACGAGGATATGGAGCCGGAGATGGCCGGCATCAGGCCCAAGTTACAGGGACCGGGGGAGGACTTCCGAGACTTTGTCATAGCTGAAGAGAGCAGCCGGGGACTGCCGGGGCTTATCAACCTTATCGGCATTGAATCACCGGGGCTCACCGCCTGCCCGGCCATCGCCGAATATGTGGCCGGGCTTGTGGGCAGGCTTTAAGGCCGGGCATCCCCGGGGCGGATGAGCAGCAGGGGTATGCGGGACTCGTCTATAAGTCGCCTGGCGACGCTGCCGTAGAACACCCTCTCGGCGCCGGTACGCCCGTGGCTGCTCAAGGCTATCAGGTGTACCTTTTCCCGCTCCGCCACCTGCATGATGCTCTCGGCCGGCTTGCCCATCTCAACCAGCAGCTTCACCCTGATATTCTTATCGACACAAGCGGTTCTCACCCGCTCCAGGTAGGCCATCGCCTGCTCTTTGACCTCGGTCACCAGGGCGTCGCGGTATTCTTCCCAGCTCGGCTTGATGTTCGCCGACCGGTCTGATGGTACCGGTGGCGGCTCGGCTACCGTGAGCAGCACTATCTCGGCGTCCGTCCCGCCTATGACGGACTGAACGTAGGGAAGGGATGTTTCGGAGAATTGCGAGCCGTCCATGGGGAGCAATATCCGCTTCAGTTCCGGCTTTTCTTTCCCGTCCTTGCCCGCTTTCACCAGCAGGATAGGTATTTTGACATAATCAATCACCTTACCGGCGACGCTGCCTAGCAGCAGCCGCTTGAAACCGGAGTAACCGTGGCTGGAGATGGTCAACAGGTCTATCATATTGCGCAAGGCGTAGACGGCTATCTGCTCCACGGTGTTTCCGCAGACAACAGCCGTGGACACCTTCAGCCCTTCCGCCCGGAGTTCCTCCGCCTTCTGCTCCAGGTAGGCCTGCCGGGGACGGGTGGTCGTTTCGTTGTCCCGGTCGCAGGCGGTCAGCAGCACCAACTCGGCCTTATTGCGGCCGGCGATAAGGCTGGCATAGGCTAAAGCAGCCTCGGCAACAACCGAAACGTCCAGGGGAACAAGTATCTTCCTGTAGCTCATGCCTTCCTCCGCTTACCGGCGTTTGCGGATTATACCCTAATTGAAAAGAATATCAAAGTGAAAACCGCATTGTTGACGACAACTGTCAAAACAGGTTGCCAGCGCCTTCATTATCTAAGAGGTTTTTCCCGCCGGCCGCCACCAGCATCACATAGATAAGCGGGCTTAAAAACTGCCTGAGGAAAACGACCAGCGGCGACGTCTTGCGGCCCCGCTTAAGCTCGTTGGCCCCGTAGCGCTCCAGCCGCCGGGCGGCTTCGTCCTCAATTAGACCGGCCCGACGTGAGTCTAGCCTTTTCAACGCCTCTTATTGGCTAATATTGTGCCACCGGGGTTGCATAGCCAGATAATATTCCATATTTATCCATAACAACCCTGATGTCCTTAAGCACTGTCATTGTGGCCATTAACACCCGCCTGCTGAAAGTAAAATAGCCTCCTTGACAAGACCACCGCGACGGTCTAGCATTGGCAGACTCAAGCAGAAAGAATAAGTCGGGGGAAATGCCGAACAAGTCCTTCGTGAGCAACCTGCTGGTTCCCATGCCCCTTCACCGCAAAATATATCTGATAGTGCGCAATAGCCTTATCAAGATATTCAAAAGACAGCAATGCTGCGGACACCACGGCCAACCCGGCTGCTGACAACCTCTGGAACATGCCCCCGGTCAGGGGGGTAAAAAGGAGGGCCAGGGCAATGGTTGTTGAGAATGCAAGTGAAAGATACCACTGTAACGAGTGCGGCAATGAGGTAATAGTCCTGGAAGCAGGTGGCAGCACCCTTGTCTGCTGCGGCAAGGACATGGAAAGGATTACCTAGCCGGTCAATTCTGCGATGACTTATAAGAGTATCGGCCAGTACGGCCTTATCGGCAACCGGCACACGGCAGCGCTGGTGAGTGACGATGGCTCAATCGACTGGTGCTGCCTGCCCCGCTTCGACTCGCCCAGCGTCTTCGCCGCCATCCTCGACGACGAAAAGGGGGGCCGCTTTTACATCAGACCGATGGCCCCATTTACGTATCACCAGGAATACCTAAACGAAAACAATGTCCTGGAGACCACCTTTGAGACCAACTTCGGCGCCGCCACGCTGACCGACTTTATGCCCTGCTACCAGACCGACGCCGCCAGGCTAAAAAAGTTCGACGAGATTCACCGGCTGGTGGAATGCATCAAAGGCCAGATTAACCTTGAGGTTGTCTTTGAACCCAGGCTGGACTACGCCAGGGGGAGCACCACCTTGAGCCTTTCAAAATACGGCGTCGCTGCCACAAACGGCAGCGACAGGCTGGCCCTTTCCTCTCTGGTGCCGTTTGAAATATCCGGAGGCAGGGCTGTCGGCCGGCTGGAGCTACACAGCGGCCAGAGCGCTTCTTTCGTGCTGCGCTACGGCGACGACAGGCCGCGCTCACCCCGCCTCTACGACACGGGGGGCAAGCTTAAGAAGACGACGGCTTACTGGCAGGGTAAAAGCGACCAGATTGCCCTCTCCGGTACCTACCGCGGAGCTATCGTGCGCTCCTATCTGGCCCTGCATCTGCTGCACTATTCGTCCACCGGGGCTATCCTGGCCGCCCCCACCACCTCCCTGCCGGAGTATATCGGCGGCTCGCGAAACTGGGACTACCGCTACGCTTGGCTACGTGACGCTTCTCAAGCGTTGAACGCCTTTCTCTACCTTAACGACACCGATGAAGCCGACAGCTTTATAAACTGGCTGATGCAGGTGTGTAACAGGTGCGGTCCCAAGGCCCAGATACTCTACGACATCGAGTTCAAGGATCCACCCCCGGAGCAGAAGCTCAAACACCTGAGCGGCTACCGCAATTCACACCCGGTGCGCATCGGTAACAATGCCGTCAACCAGTTCCAACTGGATATCTTCGGCGAGGTGATGGAATGCGCCGACACCTACCTCATCACCGGCGGCAAGATCAGCCGGCGCAATTGGCAGGTCCTGGAGACATTTATCGACGCCGCCTGTGAACTGTGGCGTGAGCCAGATGCCGGCATCTGGGAGGTTAGAAGCGGCCCCTTCCACTTCGTCCACTCCAAGCTGCAGTGCTGGCTGGCCCTGGGGCGGGGTATTGAAATGGCCGAGAAGCTGGGCCACCGCCGCAAGCTAAAGCGCTGGCGAAATGCCCTCGGCGAGATACGGGCGGACATCCTGGCCAGGGGCTGGAACCCGGTGCGGCAGGCCTACACCCAGCACTACGACACCACCTCCCTGGATGCGGCCAACCTCCTAATGGGTATCTTCGGCTTTCTACCGCCCACCGATGAGCGCCTGAAATCCACCATAGACCGCATCGTGGACGAACTAAGCTGGGAGGGGCTGCTGCGCAGGTACAACACGGACGAGGTAGACGACGGCCTGGACGGGCCGGAGGGGGCCTTTCTTATCTGCTCCTTCTGGCTGGTGGGCAACTGGCTGCGGCAGGGCAAACTGGAAGAGGCTATCAGCCTCTACGAAAAGCTGCTCGGCTACTCCAACCACCTGGGCCTTTTCTCGGAAATGGTCTACCCGCCCACCGGCGAGCCGCTGGGTAACTTCCCCCAGGCCTATACCCACCTGGCCGTCATTATCTACGGCCTGGAGATACTGCACTACCTTGAGGGGCACGAAAACGATGAACGATGAGCTAACAAACCTTCTTGAGGCGGCGATGCTCAAAGAGGTGGCCTCCGGCGCCTTCTACACCGAGGGGCAAAAAAAGACAGACGACCCCGGCGCCAGGGCCCTGCTGAAGGAACTGGCGGATATGGAGCGCGGCCACCTGGAGATGCTCAGGAAGCTCAACCAGAGGAATCACCCGCCGTCTCACTGGCGGCGCAATAAAGCGGCCCTTTTAAGGCTGGGCGACTATTTAAGCGGCGGCGAAAGCCTGGAGGAGGCCGTCCTCCAGGATACCCTTGTCTTCGCCATCAAACAGGAGCAGAAGGCTGCCTATTTCTATTCACAAATGAAGGCCGTCTTCACGGACGTAGAGGCTAAAAGCCTCTGCCAGCACCTGATAGACGAGGAGAACGAGCACCAGCGCAAGCTGGAGCTTTTCTATGATGATTACGTCTTTGCCGAGGATTGAAAGAGGGGGTGAGATATGGGGCTTAGTTTGAATATTATGGTCGGCGGAGAGGCCGGGCAGGGCGTCCAGTCAATGGGCTTTATCCTGGCCAAGACCTTCGCCCGTAGCGGCTACCATGTCTTCGCCGACCAGGACTACGAGTCCAGGATAAGGGGCGGCCACAATTTCTTCCGCATCCGTATTGCCGATAAACCGGTGGGCGCCGTCACCGAGGAGATTGACATCCTGCTGGCCCTTAACCAGGAGACCATCCAGCTTCACCGCCGCGAGCTATCTAGAGGCAGCGTTGCGATCTTCGACAGCGATGCGGCGAAGGGCATTAGAAGCGGTCCCGGCCTGCTGGCCGTTCCGCTTACGGACCTGGCGGATAAGAGCGGAGGCAAGGTGATGGCCAACGTCGTCGCCCTGGGCGTCACCATGTCCCTGCTGGATTACGGGCTGGATGTCCTCAACGAGGCGCTGCTGGAGCGTTTCGGCAGCGGCAACAAGGGCCAGGGTAATTTGAAAGCGGCGGCGGCCGGCTACCAGTACGCCAGGGAGAACTTCAAGAAAGACTTTAAGATTAAACTCAAGCCGAAGAAAGGGCAGGGACGACCGCTTATGAATGGCAACGAGGCCCTCTGCCTGGGGGCTATCGCCGCCGGCTGCACCTTTGTGTCCGCCTATCCGATGACGCCGGCCACGCCCATTATGGAGTATATGGCTGCCAAGGCTGATGAGCTGGGGTTGGTAGTCATCCAGACCGAGGACGAGATTGCCGCCATCAATGTGGCCATCGGCGCCGGATTCGCCGGTGCCAGGGCGATGACGGCCACCTCCGGCAGCGGCTTCTGCCTCATGGTGGAGGGCCTGGGCCTTGCCGCCCTTACGGAGACGCCGGTTGTCATTGTTGACGGTCAGCGGCCGGGCCCGGCCGTCGGTCTGCCTACCCGCACCGAGCAGGGCGACCTCCAGTTCGTCCTCCATGCGCACCACGGCGATAACCCCCGGGCGGTGCTGGCACCGGCCAGCGTTGAGGACGCATTCTGGGTAACGGCCAGGGCCTTCAACTACGCCGAAAGGTACCAGTTGCCCGTCATTATACTCACCGACCACTACCTGGCCACCGCCTACGCCACCGTGGATGGATTTGACCTTTCCAATGTTGTCATTGACCGTGGTGATCTGCTCACGGACGCCGCGGTGGCCAATCTCAAAGACTACAAGAGGCACGAGGTGACACCTTCGGGCGTCTCGCCGCGGGCGCTGCCCATGCAGGGAGAAGCCCTGGTGGTAACCGATGCCGACGAGCACGACGAAGCCGGTCACCTGACCGAATCGGCCAATGACAGAAGCCAACAGTTATCCAAGCGGCTGCGCAAGCTTGAAAGCCTCCAGAAAGAGATTAAACCACCCCGTTTCTACGGGCCGCCCCAGGCGGCTGTCAGCCTTATCGGCTGGGGCTCAAGCTACGGGGCGCTTAAGGAAGCGGTGGACATACTGAAAGAGGAAGGCATTTCGGCCAATCTTCTCCACCTCAACGAACTCTGGCCCTTCCCCACCGAGCCGGTAGATAGATTCATGGCAGGCGCCAAGCACAGCCTGGTGGTGGAGAGCAATGCCACCGGTCAGCTGGCCCGCCTCATCCGCATGGAGACGGGCAGGAAGGCCGATGGCAATATCCTCAGGTTTGACGGACGCCCCCAAACCCCGGCCTCAATTGCAGGCCAGGTCAAGAAGGAGGTGGTTTAAATGGTACAGCTAGCTGACTACGCCGCTGGCCCCACTGCCTGGTGCCCCGGCTGCGGCAACTTCGGCATCCTGACGGCTCTCAAGGAAGCCCTGGTGAACCTGGAACTTGAGCCCCACCAGGTGCTCATGGTCTCCGGAATCGGCCAGGCCGGCAAGCTGCCCCACTATACCAGAGCCAATGTCTTCAACTCCCTTCACGGCCGGGCGGTGCCGGTGGCTATCGGCGCCAAGCTGGCCAACCCGGAGCTAACCGTCATCGCCATCGGTGGCGACGGCGACGGCTACGCCGAAGGGGGCAACCATACCCTTCACGCCATGCGCCGCAACCACGACATCACCTACCTGGTGCACGATAATCAAGTCTATGGGCTAACCAAGGGACAGGCGTCGCCCACCAGCGACCCCGGCTTCGTCACCAAGACAACCCTCCACGGTGCCGACCCGCCGGTGAACCCGGTGTCCCTGGCCATCGCCGCCGGGGCTACCTTCGTCGCCCGCAGCTTCGCCGGTGATTTGCCCCATCTTTCACGGATGATTGCAGAAGGCATCCGACACAAGGGTTTCGCCCTGGTGGACATCCTCCAGCCCTGCGTCACCTGGAACAGGGTTAACACGTACCAGTTCTTCAGGGAGAGG
>DAOUZU010000122.1 GCA_030665535.1 Dehalococcoidia bacterium | reverse complement strand
CCGTATGATTGCCGGCCACTTCTCCGGGCAGGACATTGGCTTGGTTGCCGGGCCCACCACCGGCGGCATAATCCTGGCCCACGAGGTGGGCAGGCAGATGGGCCTGCCGGCCATCTACGCCGAGAGGCAGGCCGGGGGCCGGGCCTTCCGCCGCGGCCTCAAGCTGGCCCCGGGCACAATTGTCCTGGTGGTGGACGATGTCCTTACCACCGGCAAGTCCATAAGACAGGTCATAGCGATTGTGGAAAAGCAGGGCGGGGTGGTGGCCGGCATCGGCGTCCTAGTAGACCGCTCCCCGGGGGGCGTGGACTTCGACGTGCCCCTTTATAGCTGCCTGCGGACGGCGGCGGCCACCTATGCGCCCTCGGAGTGCCCCCAATGCGCCGCCGGAGTCCCCTTGGTTACCCCCGGTAGCAGCCAGCAGAAATAAATATCGGACAGGGGGTCTGGTTATGGATACCGTCCTGGTAGTGGCCATCGCACTGGCGGCCGCTGTAATAGCCGTCTTTCTGACCTACTCCATTCTCAGACGGCGCCTGGAGCGGCAGTTCCGCAGCTGGCAGGACGAACAGCTCGTACTGTGGCAGCGGGAGAGGGAGACGGCGCAGCGACAGGCCATAGCCCAGAGCCGGGCGGTGCTGGGCGGCAAGTTCACCGAACAGATGGCCCCCTACCTGCCACAGTTCAACTACGACCCCACCGAGGCCCGTTTTATCGGCAGCCCCATAGACCTAGTAGTCTTCCCCGGCCTTGCCAGCGGCAATCCCACCGAGATAGTCATTATGGAAATTAAAACGGGCTCAAACTGCCAGCTGACCCCTCAACAGAGAAAGATTCGCCAGCTCATCGAGAACGGCATGGTAAGGTGGGAATGCCTGGAGAATCCGAGTACGGAGGAAGGCTAGGCCGCCTTCTCCAACCGGGCGAAGCTTAAGAGCAACTTCTTGGTGCCCGTCCATTTGAAATCCACCACCACCTCGGCATCGTCCTTGAGCGCCTGGTAGCCGATAACGATGCCATCGCCAAACTGTTCGTGGCGGACGCGGTCGCCAGCCTTAAGCTCCGGAATGCTTCGCACCGGCTCGGCGTCGGTATCCCAGGAATAAAGTCGGCTGGCCACCTGGCTCTCCTCCCCGGACCACAGCTCGCCGCCGCATATCAGGTGGCACGGTATATCCTTAAGGAAACGCGAAGGCTGGTTCACGTTGGAGCCCCCCATCAGGCTGCGGCGGTAAGCCCGCACCATGTAGAGCCTGTCCTTGGCCCGCGTAACGCCGACATAGCAGAGCCGCCTCTCTTCTTCCATCTGGTCGGGGTCATCAAAGGAACGGAAGTGGGGTAGGACACCCTCCTCAGCGCCGACGATAAATACCACCGGGTATTCCAATCCCTTGGCCTTGTGCAGGGTAATCAGGGTAACGGCATCTACGCTATCGTCAAGGGAGTCGACATCAGATACCAGGGCGACGCCCTCCAAGAAGGTGGCTAGTCCTTCTCCAACCGACAAGCTACGGTATTGCTCGGCCACGGTACGCAGTTCCAAGATATTGTCCCAACGCTCCTCGCCCTCTGAGCCGCCCAAAAGATAGTCCTTGTAACCTGTCTTAGCTATCACCAAGTCGAAAAGGTCAATCAGGTCCAGCTCCTGGCTGCTGGTAATAAGCCCCCTCATCAGCCCGTAAAACACCTCCATAGACTTAACCGCCCGCGAGGTGAGGGCCGTCTTTTCCTCAATGTTGCTATTTAGCAATCCCAGCGCCGGGAACAGGGAAATTCCCTTGGCATCAGCCCAACCGGTAAGCTCAGCCATGCTCTTCTGGCCCAAACCGCGGGTAGGGACATTTATCACTCGCAGCAGACTGACACTATCGTCCGGGTTCTGGATAAGCCTGAGATAGGCGATAACATCTTTGATCTCCCGCCGCTCATAGAAACGCGTGCCGGCCACCAGCTTATAGGATATCCCGTAGCGAATGAAGGCTTCCTCAAAGGCGCGTGACTGTGCATTGGTGCGGTACATCACGGCACAATCGGCCAGACTTGCCTTGCCCTTCTCTACCAGCTTCTCCACCTCGCTGGTGATAAAGCGAGCCTCTTCCTGCTGGCTGTACGTCTCCACCACAGTAACCAACTCACCATGTTCCTTTTCCGTCCATAGTTTAATCGGCTTGCGCAGCCGGTTGGCCGAGATTATGCTGGTAGCGGCTTCCAGTATCGTTTGCGTGGAGCGGTAGTTGCGTTCCAGTAACACTATCTTGGCCTCAGGGTAATCCTTCTCAAAGCTTATGATGTTACGCAGGTCGGCAAAACGCCAGGAGTATATTGACTGGT
>DAOUZU010000129.1 GCA_030665535.1 Dehalococcoidia bacterium | reverse complement strand
CGGAGGCGAACTTGTCAAAGGGCCAGCGCGGTATCTTGACCACCACATAGTCCAGGGCCGGTTCAAACGAGGCCATCGTTCTGCCGGTCACCTGGTTGGGTATCTCGTCCAGCCGCTTGCCCACGGCTATGCGGGCGGCCACCCTGGCGATGGGGTAGCCGGTGGCCTTACTGGCCAGGGCCGAGGAGCGGCTGACGCGGGGATTGACCTCGATGACATAGTAGCGGCAGCTTTTGGGGTCCAGGGCGAATTGGACGTTGCAGCCGCCCTCCACGCCCAGCGCCCGGATAATCTTCAGGGAAGCGGTGCGCAGCATCTGGTATTCCTTGTTGGTCAGCGTCTGCGAGGGGGCGACGACGATGCTGTCCCCGGTGTGGACGCCCATGGGGTCCAGGTTCTCCATGTTGCAGACGGTGATGCAGTTGTCGGCACCGTCACGCATTACCTCGTACTCTATCTCTTTCCAGCCGACTACAGACTCCTCCAGTAGCACCTGGCTGATGGGGCTGGCGGCCAGTCCGGCGGCCACGATGATTTCTAGCTCCGCCATGGTGACGGCGATGCCGCCGCCCGTCCCTCCAAGGGTGTAGGCCGGGCGTATCACCAGGGGCAGGCCCATATCCCTGACTACCTTTTTAGCTTGCGCCAGGCTGGTGACGGTGACGCTGGGCGGCAGCGGCTCGCCTATGTCCAGCAGCATCTGCTTGAACAACTCTCGGTCCTCGGCCATCCTGATGGTCTCTATGGATGTGCCCAGGGTCTTTACATTGTATTTCTCCAATACGTCTGCGTCAGCCAAATCAACGGCCAGGTTAAGCCCCGTCTGGCCGCCCAGGGTGGGCAGCAGGCCGTCCGGCCGCTCTTTCTCTATGATGCGGCTCACCATCTCCACTGTCAGCGGCTCTATGTAGACGATGTCGGCGATGCCCTCGTCGGTCATGATGGTGGCCGGGTTGGAGTTGACCAGCACCGAGGTCACCCCCTCCTCTCGCATGGCCTTGCAGGCCTGGGTGCCGGCGTAGTCAAACTCCGCCGCCTGCCCGATGACAATGGGCCCGGAGCCGATGATTAGGACTTTTTTAGGTTTGGACATCGCCCCTCACCATCTCCAGAAACTGCTCAAAGAGGTAGGTGTTGTCAAGGGGGCCGGGGGAGGCCTCGGAGTGGTACTGTACGCCGAAAACGGGCAGCTCCCTGTGGCGCAGGCCCTCCACCGTGCCGTCATTCAGGTTATAGTGGGTCACTTCCAGGCCGTTATTCAAGCTGTCCGGATCTACGGCGTAGCCGTGGTTCTGGGCGGTGATGTGGACGCGGCCCGTCTTCAGCTCTTTAACGGGGTGGTTGCCGCCCCGGTGGCCGAATTTGAGCTTGAAGTTCCGTCCGCCGAAAGCGCGGGCGATAAGCTGGCTGCCCAGGCAGATGCCCATAATCGGCTTTTTAGCCACCAGTTCCTTGACTGTATCCACCACATAATCCAGTAGCTCCGGGTCACTGGGGCCGGGGGACAGCAGGATGCCATCCGGCTTGAGGGCCAGGATTTCGCTGACGGGGGTGGCCACCGGCACTGCCGTCACCTTGCAGTCCAGGCAGGAGAGCAGCCGCAGGATGTTGTACTTCAGGCCGCAGTCCAGCACGACGATGTGGTGGGCCAATTCCATATCCGGTTTTTCCGCCGGCCACTGGTAGACTTTCTCCGTGGTCACTTGCTTCACAAAATCGACGCTGCCGTAACCGGGTACCTTCTTGAGGAACTCCAGGGCCTGCGGCGGGGTTTTAGTAGTGGTTATCATACCCATCATCACGCCGGCGGAGCGCAGCCGCCGCGTGATGGCGCGCGTATCCAGGCCGTGAATGCCGGGGACGCCGCTTTCGGCCAGGTAATTGTCGACATTACCGCTGGAGAGATAATGGCTGGGTTGGG
>DAOUZU010000023.1 GCA_030665535.1 Dehalococcoidia bacterium | reverse complement strand
CGAAAGACCTTTTACTAGGAGATGGAGTTGGACTTCGCCTACAGCGTCTCCAAGCTGGCCCGCTTCCGCGTCAATGCGCTTAAACAGAGGGGCTCTATAAGCCTGGCCTTCCGACAGGTCCCCTTCCATATCCAGTCCATCGACGATCTGGGACTGCCCCAGATCTGCAAAGACCTCATCCTTAAACCGAGGGGGCTCATCCTGGTCACCGGCCCTACCGGCAGCGGCAAGACGACGACTATGGCCGCCATGATAGACCACCTAAACGAATACGCCTGGAAGAATATAATCACCATTGAGGACCCCATTGAGTACCTGTATAACAATAAGAACTGCCTCATCGCCCAGCGGGACCTGGGCGACGACACCAAGTCCTTC
The DNA here is from genome assembly GCA_030665535.1 of Dehalococcoidia bacterium. Taxonomy (GTDB): domain Bacteria; phylum Chloroflexota; class Dehalococcoidia; order Dehalococcoidales; family JAUXAE01; genus JAUXAE01. Next base: position 10,703 of record DAOUZU010000023.1, on the reverse strand, counting down.
GCCGTGGCTCTGAAGCACGCCCTGCGCCACGACCCGGATGTAATTGCCGTCGGTGAGATGCGCGACCTGGAAACGGTGGCCACTGCCATCGCCGCCGCCGAAACAGGCCACCTCGTGCTGGGCACGCTGCATACCACCGACGCCTCCCAGACAGTCGACCGCATAATAGACATCTTCCCGGCCCCCCAGCAGGCGCAGATAAGGCTGCAGCTTTCCCAGGTGCTAGAGGCGGTGCTTTCGCAAACGCTGCTGCCCCGCATAAAGGGGGGCCGCATCGCCGCCTTTGAGATACTCACCGCCAATCCGGCGATGAGAAACCTGATACGGGAACACAAGACCTTCGAGCTGCACAATGTCATGCAGCTGAACTCCAAGGACGGGATGCAGAACCTTGACCAGGCCCTGGCCCAACTGGTCAGAGACAACATCGTCAGCCAGGAAGATGCTATGGCTAAGAGCAGCAATCCGGAACGCCTGACCAAAATGCTCCAGTTTCAGTTCAGCGCCCAGCCTTTCTAGGGGGAGGTAAACCTGTGCCGTCTCAGCTTAAAGACGGCACGCCATAGAAACCGACGACGAAGATTGCGTGCACCATCACCGACCCCCAGAACAGCCACAGATGTAACAGTGGAACTGATAGAAGCGCCGGTAGGCGGCGTATTTCATCAACCAAGGGCCAATGTTCATGCCGGGGATGCAGCGGCAGGAAAAAAGATTGCCAGCCCCGATACAATATTTACCACGCCCAAGATGAACACCAGCCTGGGGGCCACCACTGACTCAAAGATATCCATTACCATCTCCTCCTACCGGCGGTTGCGTTTAGCTATTGGCAGACCGGGCGATTTTAACCCGACCAGCGCCGAAGTCAAGCACTCCCCCCCTTTGATTGCACCGGAGGCCCGGCCAATATATAATAGCCTATCCAGTTTAGACTAGGGATAAAATGGGCCATAAGGAACATAAAGAAATATCGCCACGAACCGTAAGCTGCGCCGTTCTAACCATCTCCGACAGCCGAACGGAGGCGAACGACGAATCGGGCCGTTTTATTATCAAAGCCCTTGAGGATAGCGGCCACCGAGTGACTGCCCACGGCATCATCCGCAACAGCGCCGATACCATCGGTAACCGGCTGGCCGAGCTTCTGGCCGATGATGCCGTGGAGGTAATCATCACCAGTGGCGGGACCGGCGCCAGCCACCGCGATGTCACCGTGGAGACGGTTAATCCCATCCTGGAGAAGAAGATGGATGGCTTCGGCGAGCTCTTCCGCTACCTCACCTACGAGGAGATAGGCACCCCCAGCATTATGAGCCGCGCCCTAGGCGGCATCGCCCACGGCAAGGTCATCCTCTGTCTGCCCGGCTCCACCGGTGCCGCCCGCCTAGCCCTGGAGAAGATAATCCTGCCCGAGTTGGGCCACCTTGTTCACGAGGCGAACCGATGAAGATGAAACCCTTCGGCGCCCTGCTGCCCTACGAAGAGGCGTTGAAAACCGTCCTGGAGAACGTCTCGCCCCTGGAACGAGTGGAGGAGGTGCCCATCACCGCCGCGATGGGCCGGGTGCTGGCCAGGGATATTATCGCCACCCATAGCACACCTCCGTTTGACCGGGCGGCCATGGACGGCTACGCCGTTAAGGCCAGGGACACATTCGGCGCCTCCCGGCGCAACGCACGGCTACTCACCGTCATAGATGTCATCTACGCCGGCATGATTCCGCAAAAGAGGCTGGCTGCCCGTCAGTGTATTCAGATTGCCACCGGTGCCAAGATGCCCGCCGGCGCCGATGCCGTGGTGATGGTGGAGGACACTGATAAAGAGGGCGACCAGGTGAAGATAATGAGAGCCGCCTCGCCGAGGAGCCATGTATCCGATAAGGGTGAGGACATCAAGCAGGGCGAGCTGGTCCTTGCGCAAGGCGTTTTACTGGACCCCGGTAAGATAGGGGTGTTGGCCTCCCAGGGGATGAAGCGGGTGACCGCCTACGCCCAACCGCAGGTGGCCGTGCTGCCCACCGGCGAGGAGGTCGGCGAGGTAGGCCGAAAGCTAAAGCCGGGTCAGGTCTATGATATTAACTCCTACACCATATCCGCCGTGGTGGTCGGTAACGGCGGCCAGCCGTTCCAGCAGGCTATAGCCGGAGACACCCGGGAAGAGCTCAGGACAGCCATCGACCGGGTGCTGGAGAAAGACATAGTGGTCATCTCCGGCGGCTCCTCGGTGGGCGAGAGAGACCTCCTCTTCAGTATCCTGGAGGAGCAGGGAAGGGTGCTCTTTCACGGCATCCAGATAAAGCCGGGTAAGCCGACCCTTTTCGCCCTGGTAAAGGGCAAACCGGTGTTTGGCATGCCCGGTTACCCCACTTCCTGCCTAGTCAACGCCTATCTGCTGCTGCTGCCGGCCTTAAGGAAAATGGCCCACCTGCCATTGCGAACGCGGATGGAGGTGGCCGCCACTCTCAGCGAAGGGGTCCCCGGCAGCGTGGGTCGGCTTCAGTTCCTCCCGGTGCGCATTGAGGGGAATAAAGCAATTCCCATCTTCAAGGAATCCGGGGCCATAACCACCACCGCCCAGGCCGACGGCTACATTGAGATAGCTCAGAATATAGACATGCTGGAGAAAGACGCGCCGGTAACGGTAACCCTCTTCTAGATAGGCTTGAGTTCATCACCGGGCCGGACGATGCCGCCCTTAATCACCCTGACGAAGATGCCCTCCAGCGGCATTATGCAGGTGCCCACCTGCTGGAATATAGCGCAACCGGAGTGGCACTCCTTCCCGATCTGGGTAATCTCAAGAACGACGCCTCTCTCCGAAGCCAGCCGCCTGCCGACAGGCAGGGACACCAGGTCAAGCCCCTCCGTGGTCAGGTTCTCGGCGAAATCACCCGGCCCCACCTCCACCCCCAGGGCGCGCATCTTGGCCACACTGGACATATCCAGCAGGCTCACCTGGCGGTGGCTGGCGGCGTCGGCGTGGGCATCTCCCACCAGGCCGAAACTTGCCTTGAGGCGGCCTTCGGTTATGGCCCTCTTCTTCTCTCCCTTTTTATCGCTCGTGCAGACGGCCAGAATACGCCCCATCTAGCCCTCCTCCCGGCGATAGGTGCCGCTCTTGCCGCCCGTTTTACTCTCCAGGCGAACAGCTTCAATAATAATGTCGCGATCCACCGCCTTGGCCATATCGTATATAGTCAGCGCCGCCACCGCTACGGCCACCAGGGCCTCCATCTCCACGCCCGTCTGGCCTCTACTGCTGACGGTGGCCTTAATCTCAATGGTATCTTCGGAAACAAAGTTAAAGTCCAGGCTGGTGCCGCTTATCAGGATATTGTGGCAGAGGGGAATCAAGCCAGATGTCTTCTTGGCGGCCATAATGCCGGCTACCCGGGCCAGGGCCAGGGCGTCCCCCTTGGCCAGGGCCGCTTTTCTAATCTTCTCCAGGGTGGCCGGTTTCATCTTCACCCGGCCGCTGGCCACCGCCTGGCGAAGGGTGTCATCCTTGGCCGAGACGTCCACCATGCGGGCGTCCCCTTTTGCGTTCAGATGCGTTAATCCAGCCATATTCAACCCCCTTCAGTCAAGGCTAGCCGCCTATCTGGCGCATCGGCCGCTTGCTATTGTTCTGTCTCTTTGTCAGGTTGTGCCGTTTCGGCTTCCTGTCGGCGGCCTGCGCTATCAGCCGCTTCAGCTCCTCAAAGCCAGCGCCGTTTCGTATCGGGCCTTTTAGGTCAACCTCGTCATCGGCCACCAGGCAGGGCCGCAAGCGGCCGTTGGCCGTCAGGCGGAGGCGGTTGCACTCGGAGCAGAAACAGTCTGTCATTGGGCTTATAAAACCCAGCGTCCCCCTGGCCCCGGGCAGGCGGTAATAGCGGGCCGGACCGGCGCCAGTGGCTACCTTGCCCGGCTCCAACTTTCCCAGGGTTCTCTCAATGCGTTTCATCATTTCAGCAACACTTATCCACTGGCTGCTATCGACCGCCGGCTCGTTAAGCGGCATATACTCAATGAAGCGTACATGCCAGCCGGGGTCAAGGCTCATGCGGGCCAGATTCAAAATCTCATCATCGTTGGTGCCGCCCAGGACGACCATGTTTATCTTGACCGGCTGAAGCCCCACGCTTTGCGCCAGGGTAATGCCACCAATTACCTCGGCCAGCCTGTCGCTTCCGGAAATGGCCTGGAACCTGTCGGCTTTGAGCGTATCCAGGCTGACATTGACCCGCCTGAGACCGGCTCCGGCCAGCCGGGCGGCGTACCGGCCCAGCAACGTGCCGTTGGTGGTGAGAGATATATCGTCAATTCCTTCAATGTCTGAAAGCAGGCCCACCAAGTGACTGATATTCGGCCTCAAGAGAGGCTCACCGCCGGTGAGACGCACGCTCCTGATCCCCAGTGCCGCTGCCGCCTGGACAACCTGCTGTATCTCCTCATAGGAAAGTATCTCCGGTCGCGGCAGGTGGGGCACCGAGCCGTCGGAACAGTAGCTGCACTTCAAATTGCAGCGGTCTGTCACCGATACCCTTATATAGTCAATGCGTCTCTTATGTGAATCAAATAGACCGGTCATATATTCTTCTCTTTACAGCCATAATAAAAAAGCCTCCAACAAAAGGAGGCATCTATAAGATAAGGCTACGCCTTAAGAAGCCCTCCTTTCCAAACACGGGGGGCGCAGTGGTTTCCCGCTACACCTTAACCGGTTACCCGCCATAGGCTTTCGCCCTTAGGCCAGGCAACTCGGAGGGTTATCTATATTCGCTAAAGTTAAGGTACAATCCCCACTTAGGTGCCAGCATAGTACCACAGGGGATGGTTCCGGTCAAACATGGCGGCTTGCCCGGTTACCGCTTCTCTATTACCTAGAGCAGCGTAGGCACGTCGCGGGCCGCTTCTTCATCCGCCTGCTGACGCTCCGAGAGCACCTTCTTACGCTGGCTAAACTCCTTGACCAGCCCGGTTGATTTCTTATAGTACTCCCGAACCTTGGCCACATCGCCCAGCTGGGAAAGCACCACGGTAACGCCCAGGTGTCCCTTTTCGCGGGGGTAATCACCATTCCTGATGATGGCCTGGGGGGCGATGTTCTTCAGAAAATCGCACAGCTCCTTGACCAGATCAACACTCATCTCCTTGGCCGGGGCCGCAAGCAGGAACAGGGCCCGTCCGGCGTCGTACGGCTTGCAGGCGATGGACATCTCGCTGATGGCCTCGTCCATCACCTGGATACCCTTCTGCGTCTCCTGGCTCTTGCGCATATAGCTCGCCGGCTTCTCCCAGGGCAGGTTACCCTGGGGCAAACGGGTAATGCCGAAACCAATGGCAGTCCATCCAGACAGGGTATATTTGATATCACCGGTATCCAGCATCCTGGTGCCGATGTATTTAGCCTTCTGCTCCTCACCGGCGCAGAGGAGATTATAGAAAGGCTCCACTATCATCTCATTTATGCGGGTCATATTGCTTTTTAACGAGGTGTCTTTCCTTATGTAGCGCTGATTATCCACCAGTATGACGGCATCGGCCACGGAGGAAACAGCCTTCAGGCAGAGCGCAGTATTGTAGAGCGCCCTGTCCTCAACATCCTCTTCATGCTCAAAGGGCAGCACAACAAGGGCGTAGACGGGCCTGTCCATGTAACGCTCCTTGAGTACCTTGACCATAACCGGCGTCACCCCAGAGCCGGTACCGCCGGCGGTACTGCCTACCACCAGGAAGGCATCGGCCTCAAAAAGGCGCTCGTTGGTGCGCATTGCTTCTATAACCTTATCGGAGTCTTCCTTGGCAATCTCGGCACCCAGCTCGCTTATCTTAGCAACGCCGTGGCCGTGTGTCCGGCCGCCACCGATAAGGATGCGGCGCTGGTGATCGGCCTTGATGGTGGTCAGGCCGGCCAGGTCGGCGGCATCCGTGTTAACGGCAAAGGCGTCAACGATTATCTCAATACCCCGCTGGCGGTGGGCCCTTTTGTTCAGGCGGACAAACTCATCTGCAATCCGGCCGCCACACTGTCCAATACCGACGACAACTAGTTTCACGGGACACCCCCTTTGCAGAAGAAGACTCTTGCCAGAACGAGTCTATCGCCAAACCCTACCTTTGTCAATAACCCCGGACTTAAGTTAGCCCGGTCTTGATTTTACGGGCCGGAGACTATATACTATTGTGACTTTTGGCCTAGTACTTTTTTAGGAGGGGCTTTTTGCTAACCAATTATGCCTACATCGCTTTCTATCTGGTGGCCTGCATCCTCCTAGCCGTCGTCGCTTTAGGCGTGCCGATTATTCTACGCCTGCTCAAAATAAGCCCCAGCAAGCCGAACAAGGTCAAAACGGATACCTACGAATGCGGTATGGAGACTACCGGCCGCTCCTGGGTCCAGTTCAACTTCCGTTATTATGTCTACGCCCTTATGCTCATCGCCCTGGATGTGCTGGTTGTTTTTCTCTACCCCTGGGCGGCCCAGATTAAAGAACTGGGGGCAAGCGGCTTCGTCGCCGTGCTCGTCTTTATTTTCATCGTCGTCATCGGCTATTTCTATGCCTGGAGGAAAAGGATGTTGGAATGGAGATAGAGAGCGGAGGGCGTAAATATTCCTATTCGGACACCTTGCTGGACAGCGAAGAGGGCCAGGTTATTGAAGCCTTCAGGGCGGCCAACCAGCAGCCCTACCCCGACCCTGCCGGGTGGCTTGATGCGGAGGCACTGCCGGCCAACGTCCTGCTGACCACTGTAGACCGCGTTATCAACTGGTCACGCTACCGGGCGCTGTGGCCGGTGGCTTTCGGCCTGGCCTGCTGCGCCATCGAGATGATGTGCACCGCCGCCTCCCGTTTTGACATCGCCCGTTTCGGCATGGAGGTATTCCGCGCCTCGCCGCGCCAGGCAGACCTGCTGATTATCGCCGGTACTCTGTCCTGGAAGATGGCTCCCTGGCTCAGGCGCGTCTATGACCAGATGCCGGAGCCGAAGTGGGTGCTGGCCATGGGCGCCTGCGGCACCAGCGGCGGCATCTTCAAAGGCTCCTATTCCGTCGTCCCCGGCTTCAACCTGGTGCTGCCGGTTGATGTCTATGTGCCCGGCTGCCCGCCCCGCCCTGAGGCCCTCCTGGACGCCTGTATTAAAATCCACGAGAAGATTCAGAAGGACAGGATTGTAAGGAAGGGCGGCAGTCAATGACGGCGGCCTTATCGGCGCCAGACCTGGCCGCCAGGCTGGAAAAAGAGTTCCCCGGTGCTATCGTTGAGTCTAACGCCGATAGCCTGGTGGTTGACAGCGTAAAGCTGCCGGATATCGCCTCGTTCTTAAAGAACACACCAGAGCTTGATTTTGATTACCTGACCAACCTCACCGCCGTCGACTACAAAGAGCATTTTGAGCTTGTTTACCACCTGCTCTCCATCTCCCGCAACCACAGCCTAACACTGAAGACCAGGTGTTACGACCGGGAAAACCCGACTGTGCCCTCTTTGGTAGCCCTGTGGAACGCCGCCGACCTCCAGGAGCGTGAGGTCTATGACCTTTTCGGCATAGTCTTCAGCGGCCACCCCAATATGAAGCGCATCTTCCTCTGGGAGGGCTTTCCCGGTTATCCGCTGCGGAAGGATTTCGGTGATGGCGTTTAAAACCGAACACTTTATGCTCAATGTGGGCCCGCAGCACCCCAGCACCCACGGGGTGTTTCGCATGCGCTTCACCCTTGACGGCGAGGTAATCGTAGACCTTGAGCCCATCTTCGGTTACCTGCACCGCGGCATAGAAAAACTGGCCGAGGACAGGACCTACACCCAGAACATCCCCTTTACCGACCGGCTGGACTATCTGGCCTCCATGACCAGCAACCAGGCCTACTGCATGGCCGTGGAGAAACTGGCCGGCATCACCGTGCCGGAGCGGGCGGAGTACATAAGGGTTATTATGTCCGAATTGCAACGCATTGCCAGCCACCTGGCCGGTATCGGCTTTTTCCTGCAGGATCTGGGCGCTTTTATGACGCCGCTACTCTATATGTTCCGTGAAAGGGAGAAGATTGTAGACCTCTTCGATATGGTCTGCGGGCAAAGGCTCAACTACAACTACCTGCGCTTTGGCGGCCTGAGCCAGGATATCCCACCGGAGTTCATCCCGGCCCTCAAGAAGCTGGTTAATGCCCTGCCCGGCTTTATTGACGAATACGACCGGCTCATCTCGGAGAACGAGGTATTCCTGGTTCGCACCAAGGGCGTCGGCATCCTGTCGCGGGAGATGGCCATCAGCTCGGCTGCCGCCGGGCCGGTGCTGCGGGGCAGCGATGTAAACTGGGACATCCGCAAGAGCAACCCCTACTCCGTCTACGACCGTTTTGAATTTGATATTCCGGTGGCCAAAACGGGTGACAGCTTTGACCGCTACTGGGTAAGGCTCCAGGAGATGCGCCAGAGCGTGCGTATCATCGAGCAGGCCATTGAGCAGCTACCTGAGGGAGATGTGCAGGCCAAGGTGTCACGCCTGCTGAAGCCGCCGGCTGGTGATGCCTACGTCAGCATTGAAGGCCCCAAGGGCGAGATAGGTTTCTACCTGGTTTCCGATGGCTCCGTCAAGCCCTACCGCTGGCGGGTGCGGCCACCCTGTTTTATCAACCTGACAACGCTGCGGGATATTATAATCGGCTGGAAGGTGGCCGACGCCATGGTTATCTTCGGCAGTATAGACATCGTCCTGGGTGAGGTGGACCGCTAGTGACTATGCCCCTTATCGGCTCCGATGCCCTCTCCTACGCCGAGGCGCTGCCGCCCGATTGGCCGGGCAGCTTCTGGGCGCACATTTTCTTCTGGGTCATTCTGCTGATTCTCTTCATCACCGTGATCGTCCTCCTCTTCACCTGGCTGGAACGGCGCTGGCTGGGCCGCCTACAGATACGCCCCGGGCCCAACCGGGCCGGGCCTTTCGGCCTGCTACAGCCGATAGCCGACGTGTTCAAGCTACTCCTCAAGGAAGACATCGTGCCGGATAAGGCCGATAAATGGGTTCACTGGCTGGCGCCGGTGGTGGCCCTGGCGCCGGCGTTGTTGGTATTTGCCGTTATTCCCTTCCAGGACGGGGCGCTGCTGGCCGACCTGAACATAGGCATCCTCTTTATATTGGCCGTCAGCTCAATGGTGGTCATCGGCGTCTTCATGGCCGGCTGGGGCTCTTCCAACAAGTACTCCCTGCTGGGGGCCATGCGCACCATCGCCCAGGAAATCAGCTACGAGATACCACTGGTGCTCTCAATTGTCGGCGTCATCATTATCTCCGGTACGCTTTCCTTGAACGAAATGGTCAAGGCCCAGCAGGACGTTGCCTTTATCTTCGTGCAGCCGCTGGGCTTCATTATCTACATCACAGCGGCGCTAGCCGAGGTAGCCCGCACTCCCTTTGACCTCATCGAGGCCGATTCCGAGCTGGTGGCTGGCTTCCATACCGAATACTCCGGTATGAAGTTCGCCCTCTTTTTCCTGGTGGAATACGCTGAGACCCTGGCCGTAGCCGCCATCGCCACCACCCTCTTCTTAGGCGGCTGGCAGGGGCCCTTCCTGCCGCCCTGGATGTGGTTCATCATCAAACTGTTCGCCGTCTTTATGTTCATCATCTGGGTGCGCGGCACCCTCCCCCGCCTGCGCATAGACCAGGTTATGGGCTTCGCCTGGAAGTTCCTGCTGCCCCTGGCGCTGATCAATGTGGTTATCACCGGTGTAGAGGTGCTGGCCTGGCCGGATGCGCCACTTCTTGCCCTGGGCATTATCAACCTTGTCGTGGCGGCAGTTCTGGTGCTGCTAATGTCCAAACTTTTCAAGCTGGGAGGTGGCCGTGTTCCCGTTTGAGCGCTACGGTAAGGGCATCGCCAAGGGTATGGCCGTCACCTTCAAACACTTCGGGCGCAAGTGGATTACGACGCAGTACCCGGAGCAGAAGCTCAACATGTCCCGTCGCATCCGAGGCACGGATATCATCTGGGTGCGGGAGACCTGCATCGCCTGCCAGGCCTGTGCCCGCGCCTGCCCCGTCGGCGCTATAGAAATGCAGGTGTCACGGGGAGAGGATAAGAAGCTCAAGGTGGATTTCATGTCTATTGACTTCTCCCTGTGCATATTCTGCGGCCTGTGCATTGAGCCCTGCCCGCCGGGCAACGCCATCTATATGAGCCATAACTACGAGAGGACTACCTACCGCTGCACCGATATCAGCGCCGGGCACGAGGACATTACGCCTTCAGACAAGCGCTGCAATGAGCTTATTGTGGTAGGCGATGACCTGGAAATGGCCGAGGGCAAACGCAAGAGCGCCTACGGCCGGCCCGATGAGTATGAAAAACTGCCCCGGCAGACGCTGCTCCTGGAGCAGATCCAGTACCTTGACGATATGAGGAAAAAATGGGGATAGAGATTGCCTTCTGGATAATAGCCGTGCTGTGCGTAGGTGCCGCACTGGGCGTAGTCCTGCTGCGTGATATCTTCCGGGCGGCGCTGTTTCTCATCTTCTGCTTCTTAACCGTGGCCGGCATCTTCATCATCCTCTCCGCCGATTTCCTGGCGGCGGTGCAGATTCTTATCTATGTCGGCGCCATATCGGTGCTTATAATACTGGCCATTATGCTTACGCGTGAGGTAACCCGGGGCAACCTTTTCAACAAACTTCAGCTGCCGTCCCTCATTACCGCCGTGCTCTTCCTGGGGGCTA
>DAOUZU010000101.1 GCA_030665535.1 Dehalococcoidia bacterium | reverse complement strand
TGGTTGCGCCAGATCCACTTGGCCTGGCTCTCCGGCGAGAAGTGGCGCAGGGCCGCTGGTTGGGGGTCGTTGATGATAATGACGTCGTAGTTTGTATCAAGCTCGCGGGCATTGGCCAGGTTCTGGCTCAAGTACTCCCGCTGAACCTTGATCTCTTTGATGGGGTCGAACTGGGCTCCCTGCAGGGCATTGTGCAGTCCTTTAGTGATGGTGAAGAAATGACGATTGCCGCGGATAATCTGCCAGTCGGCCGTAATACCCAGGCCCCTGAGCAGCGGTATATAGGATACCAGCAACTCGGCGACACCGCCGCCGAAGGGGGTGGAGTTGACATGGCAGACCCTGAGCCCTTTAAGCTCCTTGCCCAGGCTGACGAGCTCGTCCATAATGCCCCGGGTCTCAATCAGGCGGTACCTGTCTATATCCTGGGCGCCCAAGGAAACCTTATTCAGCACCGGCGGTCACTCCCGGCAGGTTTGTAGATGCCGTAAAGGCGCCAACTAACACTGGGCTTTTTGCCACGATTTGCCTTCGCTGGTGATGGCCGGGGCGATGACCATCTCCGTCTGCTGCATTTCTCGTATGTTAAAGGCTCCACAGACGCCCATGGCGGTGCGCAGGGCGCCGATAAGGTTCTGGCTGCCGTCGGTGAGAGAGGTGGGGCCGAAGAGTATCTGCTTGAGCGTGCCGGAGGTGCCCACCTTTATGCGGGTGCCGCGGGGCAGTGAGGGGTGGGGATGGGCCATGCCCCAGTGGAAACCCCGCCCGGGGGCTCCCTCCGCCTGGGCCAGGATAGAGCCGAGCATAACGGCATCGGCGCCGCTGGCGATAGCCTTGCACAGCTCGCCGCCCTTGCGGAAGCCGCCGTCGGTGATTATGGGCACATAGCGGCCGGTCTCTTTGAGGTGCGCTTCCCTGGCGGCGGCGCAGTCCATGGTAGCCGTAATCTGGGGGACGCCGATACCCAGCACCTCCCTGGTGGTGCAGGCGGCGCCCGGCCCGACGCCTACCAGGACGGCTGCGACGCCCGTCCGTATAAGCTCCAGGCAGGCAGAGTAGCTGACACAGTTGCCCACCACCACCGGAACGCCCACCGTCCCGGTGAACTCTTCGAATTTAAGGCCGGTGTAGCTCTTGGAGATATGACGGGCGGTGGTAACGGTGGACTGGACGAAAATGACATCAGCCCCGGCTGCAACGGCCACGGGCCCCAGCCGCTTGGCGTTGGCCGGTGTCAGCGAGACGGCGCAGGTGGCATCGGCCTGCTTAATCTTCTGTATTCGCTCGCCGATGAGGTTTTCCTTAATCGGCTGGGAGTATATATTCTGTAGAAGGGCGGTGGCTTTATCCTGAGGCGCCCCGGTAATCTCGGCCAGAACCTCTGCGGGATTATCGCAGCGGGTCTGCACACCCTCCAGGTGGAGCACCGCCAGGCCACCCAGCTGGCTCATCTCAATGGCGGTGGTTACATCGGTCACCGCATCCATGGCGGCGGCCAGAATGGGGATGGTAAAGGTGAGTTTGTCTATCTTTAAATCTATGTTTGTCTGATCGGGGTTGATGGTGACGTCGCCGGGGACGATGGCCACCTCGTCAAAGCCATAGGCACGTCTTAAAGACTTAAACTGGGGGGTGGTCATCAGGCGCCTCCTTAAGGGAGAACTATAGCAAAAAATAGCCCCTTTAGTCAAGGAAATTCGGGGGCGTCGCACTCCACCGGAGACCCTGCCCGCTGGACGCCTGAGCAGGCTATGGGCTATAATAACCGGGCATGCCGAGCCTTTATGTGGTGGCAACCCCCATCGGTAATCTGGAGGATATCTCCTTAAGGGCGCTGCGCATACTCGGCCAGGTTAAGCTCATCGCCGCCGAGGATACCCGCCGTACCAGAAAGCTGCTGAACGCTTACGATATTAAAACACGGCTCACCAGCTATCACGAGCACAATAAGCTGGCCAAGTTGGAAAATATCCTGAGTCATCTGGAGACAGAGGACGTGGCCCTGGTATCGGACGCCGGTATGCCCGGCATAGCCGACCCCGGCCAGGAGCTGATTGCCGCTGCCGGCTTAAAGGGCATTACGGTGGTGCCCATCCCCGGCCCCTCGGCGGCCATAACCGCCCTGGCCGTATCCGGACTGCCCACCGAAAGGTTCAGCTACATAGGCTTCCTGCCGCGCAAGTCCGGAGAGCGGCGCAGGCTGCTGGAAACGGTAGCGGGTGAGACCGGCAGTATCGTCTGCCTGGAAACGCCGCACCGGCTGCGGGCGGCCCTTGAGGATATACTGCTGGTGCTGGGGGAGCGGCCAGTGGCCGTCTGCCGCCAGCTTACCAAGCTCCACGAGGAGGTGTTCCGGGGCACCGTGAGCGAGGCCTTAGAGCACTTCGGGCAGCCGCGGGGGGAGTTTGTCCTGGTGATTACCGGCAAGATAGGCGCAGAGAAACCGCAGCTAACCGAGGCCATAACTAAGAAGATGGCCGCTATGCGCCGGGCCGGCCAAACCGCCCGGCAGACGGTGGCCGCTATGGCCGCTGAGACGGGGCTATCAAAGAAGGAATTATACCGGGCTTGGCTCAGGCTGACCTGAGGCCTTATAATAGTCCGACTGGAGGCAAACAAGCTATGCGAAGAGGATGTATCTCACTGGGCGAAGTCACCTGCAAGGAGTGCAAACGGACCATCACCTACCCGGAGCGATACCTGACCACTGACGAAGAGGAAGGCGTTGAGGTGGAGAAGGGAAAGACGGTGTACTACTGTGTAGAATGCGCCCTGGCCAAGGGCTACGCCCACTACAAGGAAGAAAAAGGCAAGCGGATACTGACCTTCTTTACCGAATCCGAGTTCTAGGCCGTCGCAAGGTATCCGAGGAAGAGTATGTCTGAGAGGATATTCATCGGTGTCGCCTGGCCGTATGCCAACAACTCGCTCCACCTGGGCCATATAGCCGGCGCTGTCCTGCCGCCGGTCATCTTCGCCCGCTACCACCGTATGAAAGGTAGCGACGTGCTGATGGTCTCCGGCTCCGATACCCACGGCACGCCCATCACTATCAGGGCGGAGCAGGAAGGCAAGCAGCCGGCGGAGATAGTGGCCCGCTATCACAAGGAGTTCCTGGAGTGCTGGCAGAAACTGGGCATATCCTTTGACCTCTATACATCCACCAGCACCGAAAACCACGCCCAGGTGGCCCAGGATATCTTCACCACCCTGCTGGATAAGGGCCATATCTTCAAGGAGACGACCAAGCAGGCCTACTGCGCCTCCTGCTGCCGCTTCCTGCCCGACCGCTACGTTGAAGGCCCCTGCCCTTACTGTGACTTTTCCGGTGCCCGCGGCGACCAGTGTGACCAGTGCGGCAAGCCGCTTTCCGCCGCCGAGCTTACCGACCCCCGCTGTAGCATCTGCGGTACGACGCCGGAGTTTCGGGATACGGAGCACTTTTTCCTCCGCCTCTCCGCCTTTGAGGACAGGCTCATCTCCTGGGCCGGCAAGCAGAACCACTGGCGGCGTAACGTGCGCAACTTCACCCGCCGTTACCTTCATGACGGCTTGAAGGACAGGGCCATAACCCGTGATATAGGCTGGGGTATCCCCCTGCCCCTTCCCGGCTACGAGGGTAAGCGCCTCTATGTTTGGTTTGAGGCGGTAATCGGCTACCTGTCGGCCAGTAAGGAGTGGGCCAAAGCCGGCGGCGATGCCGAGGCCTGGCGCCCCTACTGGCAGGGAGAGACCAGGAGCTACTATTTCATCGGCAAGGACAACATCCCCTTCCATACCATCGTCTGGCCGGCCATGCTGATGGGCTACGGGGATATGAACCTGCCCTATGACGTTCCCGCCAACGAGTACCTGACATTCAGGGGCACCAAGCTCTCCTCCAGCCGGGATAGCGCCGTCTGGCTGCCGGACTATCTATCCCGCTATGATCCCGACCCGCTGCGCTATCTGCTATCTATTAATATGCCGGAGACGGGGGACACCGATTTCTCCTGGCGCGAGTTCGTCCGCCGCAACAACGATGAGCTGGTGGCCACCTACGGCAACCTGGCGCAGCGGACGCTCACCTTCACCCACCG
>DAOUZU010000046.1 GCA_030665535.1 Dehalococcoidia bacterium | reverse complement strand
TGGCCGCGGGGAATCTTGGGCTGGTTGGGGCCATCCCAGGTGGCGCCGCCGTCAATGCTCACATAGCTGGTGACGCCGGGGAAGTTATAGTCTATCATGGCGACCACGAGGTGGTCCGGGTCATTGGGGTTGACCGAGATATGAGGCTCTGTTTGGTAGGGATAACGGCCCAGGTCCTGAGATATAAGTATATTACGGCTGAACTTAGCCGCCGGGCTGCGGAAGGGAATCAGGGCCGAAGCGGCCCCGCCGACAGCCTGGAGGGCACTACCGGAGGAAGCGTCCTTGAGACCTTCCCCGTAGACCCTTTTCTCCAGGCCGAGTGCAGGATCCTGGCCGGTCAACGCCAGCCAGGCACTGCTGGAAAGGTATTCCGGGTGCAGAAAGGTGATGGGGCCGTCCAGCATTATCGGGCCGGCCAGTTCGGCCTTGCTTTTTGCGCCGGCGCCAACAATCGCCGGAGTGATAAGCACGCTCAAAAACACTACTGACAGTGCCAGCAATAGAAGCCTTTTCATCATATCCGTCCTCCGCAGGGTTACCGTATTGGAACTATAGCAAAATACAATCCATTAAACAAGAAGACGGCTCCCTATTTCACCTTGTCCCAGTTTTGGGCCTTGAACAGCTCGTCCGTCTCAACCTCCCAGAGCCAGATTTCACCGTCTATTATGGCCACGCAGTAGACAAAATAGAAGAATTCGTAGGGTACTTCAAAATCCACCGAGATGAGATAGCCGTCTCTAGCGGCGGCTTCCTGGACGGACAGGCCCTTGGCATACATCTCCTCAACGGTGGTGGCGGCAGGCTGTTCGGAGACATCATTGCTGGCCAGCCATTCTCTGAGCTCCTGTTCGGAGGTGAAGTCCCGTGGTGGATAAAGCTGTTTGAGGTCGGCAAGCTCGGCCTGGGTGGAGTCGTACGCAGTCTGGAGGCCAGCCAGGTCAGCCTCCAGGTTGTTATACTCAGCCCGGGAGACAAATAGCAGCACCAGCACCGCTGCCAGGCCTGCTACCAGCAAAAACCAACCGTAGGGTTTCATAGGCTGCTCCTTCCGCTTGCGCCGGTGACTACCAGCTTATGCTCTTACTAATGTAATTCAGTTTGGACTGAAAGCGCAAGTGGCAGCCAAACCGGCGGCTTGTTTTTGGGGGAGATTCGGGATAAGATAGGCCAAATGTCTTGGGACAGTTCCTTTGCCGATAGGTTGGCGGAAAAAAGGAGTAGGCCATGCTTCACTGGATGACACCGAGAGCGGCGTTAAAGCATATAGGACGCTACAACCGGATTATAGCCGTTTTCATAAAGTACGGCTTCGGTGAATTCTTCCAACGGATACGTATCTGGGAATACCGCAACATAGAGAGGCGGCTGTTCAAACGCGGCCCTCATGAGTTTCCCCACCTCAGCGAGCCGGAGCGGCTGCGGCTGGCCCTTGCCGAACTGGGGCCCACTTTTGTGAAACTTGGCCAGATGCTGAGCACGCGGCCGGATATAATGCCCCACGAGTTTATTGTGGAGCTGGAGAAGCTGCAGGAGCACGCCGAGTATGTTTCCGCCGAGGCCATTCGTAATGTAATCCAGGCCGAGCTGGGCAGGCCCGTTGAGGAGGTCTTTGATTCATTCAGTGATGAGCCCCTGGCCGCCGCCTCCTTGGCCCAGGTGCACCGCGCCGTGCTCGGCGGGGAAGAAGTGGTCATCAAGGTGCAGCGTCCCGACATTTCCGAGGCGATACAGATTGATTTGGAGATTATGCATTTCCTGGCCACCCTGTGGGAACGCTACTCCGCCCAGGCTTACTACATCCGCCCCGTGGGACTGGTGGAGGAGTTTACCGAGGATCTCAAGAGGGAGCTTGATTTCGGGCTGGAGACAAACAACATGATCCAGTTTGCCCGCAACTTTGCAGGTGAAGAAACACTCCACGTGCCCGATGTCTACCAGGAGCTATCTAGCCGCAAGATGATAGTGATGGAGTTCATAGATGGCATCTCCATCTCCAATGTCCGGCGGCTGACCGATGAGGGCTATGACCTGCCGCTTATCGCCCGGCGGGGGGCGGATATATCATTCCGGGCCGCCCTTGAATTCGGCTTTTTCCATGCCGACCCGCACCCAGGCAATGTCCTGGTGCTACCGGGCAATGTTATAAGCCTTTTGGACTATGGGCAGATGGGCACGATGTCCTCCCGCAACCGGGAGAGGATGGCCCGGCTGGTCTACTTCATCGGCCGGGGTGATGAGAACAGGGTTGCCCGGGCGCTGCTGGGGCTGATGGAATCTGAGGATATAATAGACGCCCAGGAGATGGAGGCTGGCGTAGCCAATATCATCGTGGAGTACGGCAATGTGCCCCTGAGCCAGCTCCGCCTGGGCGCCATGCTGTTGGCCCTGCTGCGCCTGTTGATGTCCCACCAGGTGCGCTTTTACACCCCCCTCATCTGGATTACAAAAGGGGTGAGCACTATGGAGGACATCGCCCACCGGCTGGGAGCTGATTTCAGTATGATAGAGATTGCCACCCCCTACGCCGAAAATATCTTCAGCCGCAAGCTAAACCCCTTTGAGCAGCTGCGCGAGTCTTACTTCTGGCTGATAGATTCCCTGGAGTTTGCCAAGAACCTGCCCTACGATGCCAGCATACTGCTGCGCCAGTTGAAAAAGGGCCGGGTGAAGATAGAGTTTGAGCACCTGGGGCTGGAGCCTATTCAGCGTACCATAAACCGCACGTCCAACCGCATTGCGCTGACTATCGTCATCGCTTCGCTGCTCGTAGCCTCATCTGTAATTGTGCTCTCCGGCATATCACCGCGGGTTGGCGATATGCCTACCCTTGGCCTGGCCGGCTTTATCATCGCCGGTATCCTGGCCGTTTTTCTGCTCTTTTCGGTGATGTTCCGCAGCGATTAGACGGTCCGCCTAGCCCTCAACCAGGTCTCCGGCGGCCGGGTCTACCCTTACACCGCTGGCCGATACCCAGGCGATACCGGCCTCAATCTCTTTCTCCTCGCCCTCCAGCTCCAGCATCGCCTAGCCCTTGCTTTCGGTGATATCGGCCTGGCGAACGTTGGTTATCAACTCAAACCGGTGGCTGAGTATATATGATGGGCTCTTTAATTAGCAGTTCCGGGAAAGAAAGTAGGGGGGCCGCTAAAAACGGCCCCCCTAAAAATATGATACCTTCAGGAAACCCTAATCAAAGAGAGACGGGACCGCCTCCGAGGCGTCTATAAGCTCCTTGATTTTAGCCTCGTTTTCCTTCAGCCTCTTCTTCTTTTCCTTCAGCAAGGATGGCATATTTTCGAAGTATTCTTTTACCTTGCCCACGCTGTTTAGCTGGGAGAGGATAAGGGTAATCTTGAGCGCACTATCCCTCCGCGGGTAGTCGCCATACCTTATTATAGCGTTGGGGGCTATGTCGTTCAGGTAGGTACCCAGCTCTTTAACCAGATCCATATTCATTTCCACCGACGGTGCCGAAAGCAGGTACAGGGCGCTACCGGCGGCCTCGGCCTCACAGCTAACGGAGAGGCGGCTCAGGGCCTGGTCCATAGCCTGCAGCCCTTTATGGGTCTCGGTGCTCTTTCTCCTGAAATTGCGGTGGTTTTCAAAGGGCAGGCGTAGCCCTGAAAGCTGCGATTTACCGTAGCCTATTACCGTCCAGCCTTTGAGGGTCTGGCCGATATCACCGGCATCAAGGAGCCTGGAGCCGATGTTCTTGGACTTTCTCTCCTCGCCGGTGCAGAGCAGGTCGTAGAACGGGTCGGCTATCAGGCGGTTGATGGCGGCCATATTGTTCTTAAGCGAGGCGTCTTTCTTGAGATAACGCTGGTTATCCACCAGGAAAACGGCGTCGGCCACGGAGTAGATGGCCTTGAGGCAGGTGGCGGCGTTATAGTTAGTCCTGGCTTCGGTCAGCTCTTCGTGTCCGAAGGGGAGGACGGCCAGGGCATAGAGGGGTTTATCCCCGTAACGTTCTTTTATTTTTTGGGCCATTATAGGCAATGAGCCCGAGCCGGTGCCGCCGGCGACGCCAGCGGTCAGCAGAAAGGCGTCGGCTTCGTAAAACCTGTCCGCGGAGCCGATGGCGTCTATTACCTTATCGGCATCCATTCTGGCGATATCGGCGCCCATCTCGTTTATCTTGCCGACGCCGTGGCTACCCGTCTGACGGCTGCCGATAAGGATACGATGCTGGTAATCAGACTTGATGCTGGAGAGGCTGCTTAAATCCGCCAGGTCTGTGTTGACGGCGAAGACGTCGGGGCATATTTCTATGCGGCGCTGGGAACGCGCTCTGGCGTTCATGCGGCTGAACTCATCGGCCACCCGGCCGCCGCACTGCCCTAAACCGATTACGACTACTTTCATATTTCATCTCCTTTAAAGTTAATACTGTTATCTGACAAAGGTGTAATTAGCATAGTAGTTACAAATGCTCACCTCCTGCGGTTCAACTGCAACCACGATTCCGGAAAACCCGGCCACACCAGGATGGACAACGCGGTAATACAATTGTCGTCCCGGCGGGCGGCAAAGTAAATAGGGAAATAGTAACCCTCCGGTAGTACATTAGGGGGATACAAATGGGCGGAAGAGGATGAAAGATATGATTTGAATTGGGAAAGGAAATGCGTAGCATTATGGGGGGCTATTATGAACGGGAAGGGTTAGATGACCGAAGATATATACCACTGGTAAATAGGGCTACCAGGCTTGAGGGAAAGACGGTGTATTTACCTGTCTATGGCCGTCCTGAGCTGGCGCACGAAATCACCGACTTTGGCTAGCGAGACGTCAGCCTCCATCAGCTGTAAAATACGGCTGCCGACGATAACACCATCGGCAAAGCGAGATACCTGCGCCGCCTGCTCCGGGGTGGAGATGCCGAAACCGACGCAGAGTGGCTGGCGGGCCGCCTTTCTCACCCGGCCCACAAATGGTTCAAGGCCGGGGGGAAGGCCTTCCCTGGCGCCGGTGACGCCGGCAACGGATACAAGGTAGATGAAACCCCGGGAATGCTCCGCCACTGTTTTCACGCGCGCATCGGTGCTGGTGGGGGCCAGCAGGTAGATTAGGTCCAGCTTATGTCGGGCCGCGATGGCTTCAAGGGTCGCCCCTTCTTCCGCCGGCAGGTCAGGGATAATAAGGCCGGCGATGCCGCTGCGCCGGCATTCGCGGGCGAACTTTTCAAGGCCGTAGCTGAGCACCGGGTTATAATAGGTCATAAAGACCAGCGGGGCGGTCACCTCTTTACTGAGTTTGGCGGCCACCTCAAGACAGGTATCCGGGGTGACGCCGTTTTCCAGGGCCTGGTGGCTGGCCTTTTGTATTGTGGCGCCGTCGGCCATGGGGTCGGAGAAAGGGATACCCAGCTCTATCACATCGGCGCCGGCGGCCACCAGCTGCGGCACAACCTTCAGGGTGGCGGTAGTGTCGGGATAGCCTACGGTGACATAGCTCAGTAGCGCTTTACGGCCCGGCCGGAAAACGGTGGCCAGGCGGCTCATATTTTTACCCCCAGTGCCTTGGTGACGATGTCCATATCTTTGTCACCGCGGCCGGAGAGGTTGACGACGATGACCTCGCCCCGTTTTAGCGAGCCGGCCAGTTTGGAAGCGTAAAAGATGGCGTGGGACGGTTCCAGGGCGGGGATAATGCCCTCGATGTGGCTGAGCAGCTTGAAGCCCTCCAGCGCCTCGTTGTCGCTGACGGCCACGTACTTGGCGCGGCCGCTATCCTTCAGGTAGCTGTGCTCCGGGCCGACGCCGGGATAGTCCAGCCCGGCGGAGATGCTGTGGGTTTCGCTTATCTGGCCGGCGCTATCCTGTAACAGATAGGACCTGGCGCCGTGAAGGACTCCCATTCGACCGGCGGACAATGAGGCGGCATGCCGGCCGGACTTGATGCCCCCGCCGGCGGCCTCCACGCCCACCAGCCGGACGGTTTTGTCCTCAAGGAATGGGTGAAAGATACCGATGGCGTTACTGCCGCCGCCGACACAGGCGACTATATAGTCCGGCAGGCGGCCGGTTTTTACCATTATCTGTTTTCGGGTCTCCTTGCCGATGACCGACTGGAAGTCCCGCACCATCAGCGGATAGGGATGCGGCCCCACCGCCGAGCCCAGCAGATAGTGGCTATCGCCCACATTGGTCACCCAGTCTCGGATGGCCTCGTTGATGGCGTCCTTAAGGGTACGACTGCCCGAAGATACCGGCCTCACCTCGGCGCCCATAAGACGTATACGGAAGACGTTAAGCGCCTGGCGGCGGACGTCTTCCTCGCCCATATAGATTACGCAATCAAGTCCCAGCATGGCGCACACGGCGGCGGTAGCCACACCGTGCTGGCCGGCGCCGGTCTCGGCGATAATGCGCCGCTTGCCCAGCCGCCTGGCCAGCAGTCCCTGACCCAGGGCGTTGTTTATCTTGTGGGCGCCGGTATGGGCTAGGTCTTCCCTTTTCAAGAAAATATCGGCACCGCCCGCCTGGGCGGATAGACCGCTGGCCAGGTAGAGGGGAGTCGGTCTTCCCGAGTAGTCCCGTGAAAGCGCCTCAAACTTGGCCCAGAAGGCGGTATCGGCCTTGGCCGCCTGGTAGGCCGCCGCCAGATCGTCCAGGGCCGGCACG
This sequence comes from Dehalococcoidia bacterium, assembly GCA_030665535.1. Lineage (GTDB taxonomy): Bacteria > Chloroflexota > Dehalococcoidia > Dehalococcoidales > JAUXAE01 > JAUXAE01. The sequence continues at coordinate 579 of DAOUZU010000046.1, read as the reverse complement.
AGCGTTTCGGGAACGAAACGGCCGCCGTAATCTCCGAAATAACCTCCTTTATCCGGTAGCAAGGCTGGAATCCTCCGTTTCTCTGTCTGCATTTCTGACCGCCTCTATGAAGTCCGTTATCTTGATGGCGTCCTTGCGGCCGTTTGTCTCCACGCCACTGGAGACATCAACTGCCCATGGCCTTACCTGTCTTAAAAGCTGGCCGATATTGGCCGACGAAAGGCCGCCGGCAACTACTACGGGGAACCTGGCTGCCACCACGCCAGCCAGGCGCCAGTCAAAGACCTGTCCGCTGCCACCGAAGGCAGCGCCGGTCTTAGTATCCAGCATATAGATGGGTTCATTCTCCAACCCCAGCCGGCTGAAGGCCTCAAGTTCATCCAGGATATGACCGGTCTCTGTGGTAACGGAAATGTGGACTACCTTTATGATGGGGCGTTCAATACGGCGGCAGTAATCCCCGTCTTCGTTGCCGCTGAGCTGCACCTTGTCCAGGTGGCAGAAGTAAGCGATGCGGTTTACCTCGTCCGGTGGGGAATTGACAAAAACGCCGACCACCTCCGGCGCCGGCGAGAGCTG
>DAOUZU010000108.1 GCA_030665535.1 Dehalococcoidia bacterium | reverse complement strand
TCGTTGCGATGGAAGAAGAAGTCTTTTCCCTCCTCGGTCTTGATAAATCCATAACCATCTCCCACGAGCTTTCTGATTGTTCCCTTAGCCATATGATATTCCTTTCACTTCCCCAGCTCTGCTAGTTAGGCCAAATCTACTCCCCGATAGTGGTGTTGTCAATGGGGTCTTTGGAACTCACACCATGGGCGTTGACATACTAGGCATACTTGTAATACTATATACTTATGGACAAGGGTAAGAGTAGACCAAACGTATCAATCAGGATAGACCCTCAGATTCTTCTCCAAGGTAAGATAGAGGCTGTTAGAGCACAGATGACCCTTGGTCAATGGTTGGAAGCAGCTATCCAAGAGAAGATGAAAAGAGATAATACGATTCAGGGAGAAAAATAATGTCGGAAAAGCTCAGGCTGGACTGCCAGTCAAACGTTCTCCCAAGTGAACTACGACCCCCTATAAGCCAGCTTTAATTTAGCACAAAATAGGGCCCGCCGGCAACTCTCAAGGCTGCCTGGATAGCGCGGGCTGCGGGCAGAGCGCCGGGAGCCCAAAGAAATAGGCAAGCGCAATAACGCTTGCCTAAAAAGAGCATTTTAGTTTGGATTCTGGCCGCTTATCTGGCGCAGACCGGTTCAGGTTGCCTGACCTTCTCCACCTGGACGACCTTCTGGACAGCATTGCCCACGGCATCGAGATAAACCTGACAGCCGCAGCAGACACCCTCCTGGCAGACAAGGGCCTTATAGAGACACCATTCGCCTCTGTGGTAGCTGTTACTCCACTCTAGCATAGCCCACCTCCCCTACCGGCAGCGAACTGCCGTACCGTGTCCGAGACAATGTGTCTATATAATCACCCTGGGAGGATGGTCATGTATATAGCCATTATGGGGGGTAAGGGCTGGGACATTAGTACTACCCCAGGACCACGCCGGTGCCGTAGGCCACCACCTCGGAGGCGTTCTGCATCACCATTGATGTGCCAAACCTCATAGCGACGACGGCGTTGGCCCCTTTGCTCTCGGCGTCTTCCATCATCCTGGCCAGGGCCTCCTCGCGGGCCTGGGCCATCATCTTGGTGTATTCGGATATCTCACCGCCGACTATACCCCTTAAGCTCGCCATAATATCCCTCCCCACGTGCCGGGCGCGGATGGTGCTGCCCTTGACCAGCCCCACTGTTTTTGATATCGTCTTGCCCTCAATCTGGCCTGCCGTAACTACAATCATTTCTCTACCTCCTTAAACTTATCTGTTTTGGCCTTTTTCATCCTGTCCCGGATGGCGATACCCAATAGTATCAGGAAGCCTGCGCCGATAACACCGATAACTGTCCTTATCCAGAGAGCGACTTCACTGGCCGAAAAGAAGCCCCAGGCACCCCAGCCGATGAGGGCAAGCACGCCCAGGCCGATCACTGTATAGATTACATTCTGTAACATAACTACCTCCTCTAGTGCCTGTATTTCCAGGAAGTCCCGCTGGATGTGTCCTCAAGGATTATGCCGGCCTCTGCCAGCCGGGCCCGCATTTCATCGGCCTCCAGCCACTTTTTGGCCGCCCGCAGCTCGTTACGCCGCTGGATCATCGCCATCTTTTCATCATCCAGCGGCCCTTCCGGCGGCTCCTCAAGCATAAGCCCCAGGACGCCGGCCAACTCTTTAAGGGTGCTTACGGCCGGGCCGGCATCCATACCCTGGCGGACCTGGCGGTTTATGACACGGGCCAGGTTAAAAACGGCCGCCAACGCCCGCGGCGCATTGAAATCATCATCCATCGCCTTGGTAAATGCCTGCCGGTAGCGCTGGATTTGTTGCTCCCAGTCAAAGGCGGTCTCTCCGCCCTTGAGACTGACAGCCTGGCGCAACCTCTCCGCGGCCTTCTCCGCCGCCTCCAACGCCTCCTCGGAATAAGTGAGCGGGTGGCGGTAGTGAGAGCCGAGAACAAAGAGGCGGATGGCATCGGCACTGTAACGGCCAAGGGCTTCCTTGATGGTTATGAGGTTGCCCAGCGACTTGCTCATCTTCTCCTCGCCCAGCCGGAGCAGGCCGTTGTGCAGCCAGTATTTGACGAAGGGCTTCTTGCCGGTAAAGCTCTCCGACTGCGCAATCTCGTTCTCATGGTGGGGGAAGATGAGGTCCTGGCCGCCGCCGTGGATATCTATGGTCTGCCCCAGGTATTTCAGGGACATGGCGCTGCACTCAATATGCCAGCCGGGACGCCCCGGCCCCCAGGGGCTGGGCCAGGAAGGCTCGCCCGGCTTTGAGGCCTTCCACAGGACGAAGTCCCCCGGTTCTTCCTTCTCATCGCTGGTCTGAACGCGGGCGCCGGCCAGCAGCGAGTCCGGGCTGCGGTTGGAGAGCTTGCCGTAGCCGGCTACCTTGTGTACCCTGAAATAGACACTGCCTTTGGCCGCGTAAGCGTAACCCTCATCCACCAGCCCCTGTATCATCTCAATGATTGTGTCAATCTCACCGGTGGCGTGAGGGGTCTCATCCGGGGCGGCGATGTTCATGGCAGTCATGTCATCGGTGAAGCTCCGTTCGTATCTTGCCGCCAGCTCGGCGGTGGAAACGCCCTTTGCCGCGGCGCGGTTTATTATCTTATCGTCTATATCGGTAATATTCTGGACATACTTCACCCTGTAGCCGCGAACAATCAGGTAACGGCGGATGACATCAAAGTTGATGTAGCTCATAGCGTGGCCGATGTGGGCTTCATCGTAAGGAGTGACGCCACAGACATACATCCTGACCTCGTCCCCCTGGGGGGAGAACTCCTCTTTGCGCCGGGAGAGGGTGTTGTATATCTTCATATTACTTGCCGGTTATCAGGGCCACCGCCGAGGCGGCCATGCCCTCTTCGCGGCCGACGAAGCCCAACTCCTCCGAGGTGTTGGCCTTGACGCTCACGCTGCCGGCGTCTATGCCCAGCGCCTGGCTTATGTTGCGGCACATATCGGCGATGTAGTCCCGCAGCAGCGGCTGCTCGGCGATGATAACGGAATCAATGTTGCCGATGTCGTAGCCCTTTTCGGTCAGCTTTTTACCTACCCAGCCCAGTAGCACCAGGCTGGAGATACCCTTGTACTTGGGGTCGCCGGGGGAGAAGTGGTGGCCGATATCGCCCAGGTTGGCCGCCCCCAGCAGGGCGTCTATTATGGCATGGACGAGCACATCGGCATCGCTCCAGCCGATGAGGCCGCACTCAAACGGCACCTCAACCCCACCCAGTACCAGGCGGTGCCCCGGGGCCAGGCGGTGGACATCGTAACCTATTCCAACACGCGTCTTTATTAGTCGCCTCTTTTCTGCCGGAGTATCTATGTTTCGGGTGCTCCGGCGGTTTACTCTTTATATCATCATAAATGTTGGTGTGCAGCTTTCTCTGGCCGTTAAGGAACCTGTGTACGAGCTGATCTAATAAGTACGGGAACTGTAGAATGCCTGATTACTTTGTCAACCACGCTACCCAAAACCCAACGGGAAACGCCGGACCTCCCGTGTGTGGACATAATAATCAGGTCTACCCCAGTACTTTGGGCATAGTTCAGTATTTCCTCGGCAGGTTTCCCCGTTAATACAATAGTATTTGCCAGCAGCCCCTTCTCTTTTAGAC
>DAOUZU010000001.1 GCA_030665535.1 Dehalococcoidia bacterium | reverse complement strand
AACTGATTACTTTTTGCCCCATAAAGGGCCGCAGGGCTTCGGGAATGGTTATGCTGCCATCGGCCTGCTGACAGCTCTCCATCACGGCAATCAGCACCCGGGGCAGGGCCAGGCCGGAGCCGTTGAGGGTATGGACGAACTCGGGGCGGCTCTCCGCGGAGGGGCGGTAGCGAATGTTCGTCCGTCGCGCCTGGAAGTTCCCGGTGTTGGAGCAGGAGCTGACCTCCAGCCACTCGCCGATACCGGGGGCCCACATCTCAATATCGTAGGACTTGGCGGCGGCGAAGCCCAGATCGGCGGTGCAGAGCTGCTTCACACGGTAGGGCAGCCCCAGTCCCCGGCAGACATCCTCGGCGTCCTTTAAAAGACTGTCCAGTTCATCACTGGAGGCTTCCGGCTCGGTGAACTTGTAAATCTCAACCTTATCAAACTGGTGCCCTCGTTTGATACCCCTCGTGTCTTTGCCGGCGGACATCTTCTCCCGCCGGAAGCAGGCCGTGTAGGCGGCGTATTTTAAGGGCAGCATACCGGGCGGGATTATCTCGTCGCGGTGGAGGTTGGTCAGGGGCACCTCGGCGGTGGGCACGAACCACAGGTCGTCCTCTTCATCGTGATAGAGGTTATCGGCGAACTTGGGCAGGTTTCCAGAGCCGACCATGCAGTATTTCTTGACCATAAAGGGCAGATAGACCTCGCGATAGCCATGTTTCAAAGTGTGAAGGTTCAGCATGTAGGCGATGAGGGCCCTCTGCAACCGGGCGCCAGCGCCGCTCAACACGTAGAAACGGCTGCCGGAAAGCTTGGCCCCTCTTTCAAAATCTATGATGCCCAGCTGTTCACCGAGTTCCCAGTGGGGCGCCGGTTTGAAGGCAAAGGTGGGCATATCTCCCCAGTGGCGCAGGACGACGTTGTCTTTTTCGTCCTGACCCACCGGCACTAAAGGATCGGGGATGTTGGGCACCCTTAGCAGAAGGTCGTTAAGCTGGCTGTCCAGCCGGCGCAGCGTTTCTTCCTGGGACTTTATCTCGTCGCGCAGGCGGCGTCCCTCAGCAGCGGCCTCCTCCCTTTGCCGGGCAAGCTCCTTACGCTGCCGCCGGAGTTCGTCGAGCCGGGTGACCTGCCGGCGGCGCTCGCCGTCAAGCTCCAGTATCTCCGCTACCGGTGCCTGCGTCTGGCGATCGGCCATCGCCTTGAGCACCAGCTCGCTGTTCTCCCTTATGAATTTAAGGTCAAGCACTGCTATTCCTTCTCCCTGAGTTGCGGAAACAGGATTACTTCGCGGATGGACTGCTGGTTGGTCAGCAGCATCACCAGGCGGTCTATACCCACCCCCAGCCCGCCGGTGGGCGGCATGCCGTGCTCCAGGGCAAGCAGGAAGTCCTCGTCAACCGTTTCTATCTCCTCGTCAATACTATGGGCGGCTTCGCTGGCGGTGACCTGTATCTTGTGCTTCATCTGGCTGGCGAAGCGCCGCCGCTGCTCAACGGGGTCGTTTAGCTCAGTGAAGGCGTTGGCTATCTCCATGCCGCCGGCGAAAGCCTCGAAGCGCTCCACCAGGCTGTCGTCGCCGGGTTTGGTCTTGGCCAGCGGAGACATATCCACTGGATAGTCAACGAGGAAGGTGGGCTGAACCAGCTTGGGCTCAACGAAGGTGGACAAAAGCTCGTCTATGAGCCGTCCCCTATCCTTGGACGGGTCGGCCTGTATACCTCGCCTGGTCATCTCCGCCCGGAGCGAGTCCGCATCCGGGAACTCGCCAAAGTCAATGCCGCTTTGTTCGGCAATTGCCTGCCGCAGCGGGAGGCGCGGCCAGGGTGGTTCAAAGTTGATGGTGGCGTCGCCATATTCTACTCTGGAGCCGCCGTGTATTTTATTGACGATTTCGGAGGCCATCCCCTCCAGCATATTCATCACGTCGTTATAGTCGGCATAGGCCTGGTAGCTCTCCAGCATGGTAAACTCCGGGTTGTGCCGGGTGGAGATGCCCTCGTTGCGGAAGGTGCGCCCCAGCTCATAAACCCGATCAAAACCGCCGATAATCAGCCTCTTTAAATGCAGCTCCAGGGCGATGCGCAGGTAGAAGTCGTGGTCGAGGGCATGGTGGTGGGTGACGAAGGGACGGGCCAGGGCGCCGCCGGCCGAGGGCTGGAGCATAGGCGTCTCTACCTCCAGGAAGTCCCTCTGATTCAAAAAGTCTCTCACGGCGGCGATGACACGACTGCGCACCATGAAGGTCTCCTTGGCCTGGGGGTTGCTGATGAGGTCCAGGTAGCGCTGGCGGTAGCTGGTGTCCACGTCCTGAAGGCCGTGCCACTTCTCCGGCAGGGGCTTGAGGGACTTGGCCAGCAGGGTAAGTTGGCGGGTATCGATGCTGGGCTCGCCCCGCTTGGTGTAGCAGGGTTTACCACCGGCGCCGATAATATCGCCGATATCAAGGTCGTTGAGTAGCTGGAGGCTGTCCCCGGACAGTTGCTTCTTGTGGATGTGGAGCTGTATTTTACCGGAGCCGTCGCGTATATCCAGGAAGTGGATTTCACCCATACTGCGGTGGGCGGTAAGCCGCCCGGCGACAGCGACTTCAGGCATCTCCGCCTTGTCGCTGCCCTGTTTCTCCAGCAGAGATTTTGCCTGGGTGGCGGTGTGGCTGCGGTGGTACCTGTTGGGGTAGGGGTTTATGCCGCGGCGGCGGATCTGGTCAAGTTTTTGCAGTCTCTGCCGGGTTACGTTGTCAAGTCTTGATGTCATCTACACCCCGCCGGGGCGTCCAGCTATCCGGGCGCCGTTTTAAGATATTGCATTATATTCTTATCCTGAGCCTGGAGTAAAGTGGCTATGGGCCGAGAAGAGCCTGCTCCCTGAGACTGTCCAGCCAGGTGGCAGACTTGACCTCTCGTTCCAGGAGGTAACCCAGGTAGCTTCGCAGCAGTCCCTCAAGCTCTTTTTCAAGCTCCGGGCTGAGCCTGAGCCGGCTGGCGGCGGCAAAGTCTTTTTCCTGGAGATAACACAGCACTTTAAGGGCATTGACCGAGACGGTGAAGGCCGTCGGCTGCTCAACGGCGCAGGTGGGGCAGAGCATGCCGCCGGAAGGGGGGCAAAAGAAGTTTGATACCGCCGCCAGGGGCTGGTGACAGGCCGTGCACTGTCTCAGGCGGGGGCGGTAGCCGACTTTGTCCAGCAGGTGCAGCTCGAAGTAGCGCAGGGCCAGCCGGCTATCAGCGTCGGCGGTCAGCCGCTCCATCGTCTCCAACAGCAGTCGGAAGAGGGGATGGTTCTCAATGTGCTCGGCGGTAAACAGGTTGACCAGTTCGGTGGCATAGAGGGCGACAGAGGTCAGCTCCAGGTGGCTCTTCAACTCAATAAAACCGTTTATGGTCTGGCAGCCGGTAATGGTGTCAATATTGCGCCCACGGGCAAACCACACCTGGCTGTAGGTAAGCAGCTCCAGGTGGCCGGAGAGCTTGGAGCGGGGCCGCCGCACCCCCTTGGCCACCCCCTGTAGCTTACCCCGCAGCGGCGTGTACAGGGTCAGGATTCTATCCGCCTCACCCAGCTTGGTCTTCTTGATGATGATGGCTTCTGTCTGATAGCTGCGCGGCTTTGTCATGCGAATTGTCTTTATTGGGGGATTGCCGGGAAGATTATAACTTCTGCCGCCCCTCGATAGCGCGGGTCAGAGTGACATCATCGGCGTACTCCAGTTCGGTGCCGTAAGGCAGGCCTCTGGCCAGGCGGGTGACCTTGATACCCAGCGGCGTAATGAGACGGGAAAGGTACATGGCGGTGGTCTCCCCCTCAACGGTGGGGTTGGTGCCCAGGATAACCTCGTCTATGGCGCCGTTCTTCAGCCGCTCTATTAGCTCGTTAATCCTCAGGTCTTTTGTGCCGACGCCCTCGGTAGGCGAGATAGCGCCGTGAAGGACGTGATAGAGCCCCTTGAAGGCCCCGGTGTGCTCCAGGGCGGGGATGTCCTGGGGCTGCTCGACGACACAGATAGAGCTTGTCTCACGCTGCATATCGGAGCAGATGGGGCAGGTATCCGTATCGGCAATATTGAAGCAGCATGAGCACAGCCGTGTTTTCTCCTTTACGGCTATTATGGCCTCGGCCAGGCGCCGTGAGTGCTCGGTGGGGGCGCGTAGCAGGAAAAAGGCCAGACGCTGGGCACTTTTGGGGCCGATGCCGGGCAGGCCCGAGAAAAGCTCTATCAGGTTGGAAACCGTTTCCGTGGTGGCTTGAGACCGATCTTTCAAGGTTATCTCCTCTAGGTGAGACCGGGTATATTCAGGCCGCTAGTCAGATTTTTCAAGTGCTCCTGGGAGAGCTTATTGGACTTGTCCAAGGCTTCGTTGACCGCCTTGAGCACCAGGCTTTCTAACTGCTTGGGCTTGGCCGGATTTATCGCCTCAGGGGATATTTCTATGGAGACCAGTTTCTGCGTGCCGGTGGCCGTAACTCTAACGGCGCCTTTACCGGTCTCTGCCTCTACTCTCATCTTGCCCAGCTCTTTCTGCGCCTTGGCCATCTTGGATTTTAGCTCAAGGGCCTGCTTAAGCATTGATAGGCTCATTTTTCCTCCACCTTAATAATTTGGGCGCCCCTCCGCTGGGCCTCGCGCACCAGGTGGTTGTCCTCTGGCTCGAAAACGCACTCCACCTGGCAGGGGCGTCCCAGGAAGTTGCTCAGTATTTCGGCCGTTACCCGTTTGTTTTCCGGCTCATCTATCTTCTCCTTGTGATAGGTGTATTTGAAGGCCAGGATGACGACGCCGTTTTTGATGGCTATCGGCGTGACTCCGGCGCTTCTGAGAATGGCCAGGGCCGCCGTCCGCCGGGTGCTCTGCGGCGCTCCTTCAATGACGCTCCTCCAGTCACGCTGCAGCTCATCCAACTTGCTTTCAATGCCCGCCGCTTCCGTCGCTGGTGGCGTTGCCGCCGGGGTGGCCGGAAGGGCATTGGACGCCGGCGGTTGGGTCGGGGTCTTGGCCGCCTCTGGCTTTGCCACGGACTGTTTCGGTGGTGGTGGGGGCTGTTTTTCTTCAGGCTTAGAATCTTTAGGCCTGGTCACTTTTGGTTTATCCGCTAAGGGCGACGGCTCCACGGGTTTAGCCTGCTGACACTTTGTATCCTGGCGTGGTGTTTGCACCGTGGGCAGTTCGGCAGCCTCAACCAGGGCCAGTTCAAGGGGAAGGCTGTAGCTGCCGTCAAAGCCAAGCTCAAGCCGGCCGAAAGCCTTGACCGTTTTAAGTATCTGCTCCATATCGGCCCGGCTGGCGATGTCTTTCAACACGGCGAGTTCCTCGGCGGTGAAGTCGCCCGCCTCTTCGGAACCGGCCTTCACCAGCAGGAGTTGTCGCAGGTAGGCCACCAGTTCTCGGTTAAATTGCTTCAAATCCAGGCCGTCGTTGGTGACGGCGTTTAAGACTCTCATACCGGCGGTGATATCGTTTGCCATGATATGCCCCACCATTTCTCCGGCCCGCTTGTCCCCGGTGATGCCCAGCATCTCCTGGGCCTGCTTGAGCTTTACGCTGCTCCCGTAGTAGGTGGTTAGCTGCTCTAGCAGGTTCTCGGCATCCCTCAGGCTGCCACCGGCGCTGCGGGTAATAAGGCGCAGGGCCTGCGGCTGAATCTTGATGCCCTCAGCCTTTGTGATGCGGCTGAGCTTTGATTCTATATCCTGCTGGGAGAGGCGGTGGAAATCAAAGCGCTGGCACCTGGATATGGTGGTGGGCAGCACCTTATGGGCCTCGGTGGTGGCCAGGACGAAGATAACGCGTGGTGGAGGCTCTTCAAGGGTCTTTAAGAGAGCGTTGGCGGCGTTTGTGGAAAGCATATGGACTTCGTCTATGATATATATCTTGTATTCGGCCTGGGCGGGGGCATAATTTACCTTTTCGCGGAGGGCGCGGATGTCGTCAACGCCGGTGTTGCTGGCGGCGTCAATCTCAATTACGTCCAGAGAGCGGCCCTCGGTGATGGCCTGGCAGATGGCGCACTCGTTGCAGGGCTCGGCCTTACCCTTGTTGGTAAGGCAGTTGACCGCTTTGGCCAGGATACGGCCGGTGCTGGTCTTGCCGGTGCCGCGGGGGCCGCAGAAGAGATAGGCGTGGGACAGGCGCTCCGTTTTGAGGGCGTTAAGGATGGTGCGGGTGACATGTTCCTGGCCGACCAAGTCGGCCAGGGTCTGAGGGCGCCACTTACGATAAAAGACCTGAGAAGCCATATTCTTCCCGCCCATTATACTCTAAAAGGGAGCCGGTTACCAAGGTTTGGGGCGGGCTCTGGGCGGTAATAAAAATACCAGCCTGACACAAAAATGCGCAGGCTGGTATCGTCTTTCGCTTAAAGGTTGTGGTTATTCCAGCAGTGAGGGTATGCCATCGGCGGCCTTGTCTATGCTCCTTAGCTTTACCTTAATATCCTGTTGGCGTTTTTCAATCATGGGAATGAGGTCTGTTGATTCGGCGTAGTATCGGCGCACCTTTTCTACATCCCTCAATTCGGAGAGGATTACGGTTACCGTTAGAGCCCCCTTGTCCCGGGGGTAATCGCCGTTTCTTATTATGGCGTTGGGGGCTAACTCCCTCATCCATTCCCCCAGTTCCTTAATCAGATCCATGTTCATCTCTTTGGCCGGAGCGGAAACGAGGTACAGGCCGCGGCTGGCGTCATGAGGGTTGAGCCTCAAGGAAAGCTCGCTGATGGCCTCGTCCATGGCCTGAATCCCCTTGTAGGTCTCGCCGCTTTTCTTTCTGAAGTTGGAAGTACTCTCAAAGGGGAAAGTGATGAGCTTAAGCTGTGATTTGCCATAGCCGATAACCGACCAGCCGGAGATGGTCTGGATGATGTCACCGGCGTCGAGTGTCTTGGCGCCGATAAACTTGGCCTTCTTCTCTTCGCCGGCGCTGAGCAGGTCGTAGAAAGGCTCGGCGATAAGTTCGTTTATTTTGGATATGTTGTTCTTAAGGGAGAAATCTTTTCTGACATAGCGCTGGTTGTCCACCAGGATAACAGCGTCGGCAACCTGGTTGATAGATTTCAGGCAAACGGCGGTGTTGTAGATGGTCCTTTCTTCCGTCTCCTCTTCGTGCTCAAAGGGCAGGGCGATGAGGGCATATATGGGTTTGTCTGTGTAGCGCTCCTTGATATGCTGGGCGATTATGGATATAGAGCCGGAGCCGGTGCCACCGGCCGCACCGGCGACAACCAGGAAGGCGTCGGCCTCGTAGAAGCGTTTGGTGGATCTCAGGGCGTCGATGACCTTGTCGTAGTCGGCTCTGGCTATCTCGGCGCCGAGCTCATTAATCTTACCAACCCCGTGGCCGCCGGTCTTGCGGCCGCCGATTAAAATGCGGTGCTGGTAATCAGCCTTGATAGTGGTCAGACCGCTTAAATCGGCGGCATCCGTGTTGACGGCAAAGACGCCGGGGCATATCTCAATGCCGCGCTGGCGGCGAGCTTTCTTATTTAACCGGGCAAACTCGTCGGCGATTCGGTTGCCGGCTTGCCCCAGACCGATGACAACTAGTTTCATTACCTTCCTCCACGTACTTAAATACCGGTTATTGTAAGCATAGATACGAGCCGATGTCAATATGCCTTAAGTACCGGTTGCCGTTTACAGCCCCTTGGCGGCCATAAAGGTGGCCAGGTCGGCCAGGCGGCTGGCATAGCCCCACTCGTTGTCATACCAGGCCAGTACCTTGACCATTGTGCCGCCGATAACCATGGTGCTGTGGGCATCAATGATGGAACTGTGCGGGTTGCCCTTGAAATCGCTGGAAACGAGTTTTTCGGTGCAGTACTCCATAATACCGGCCAGCGGCCCGTCGCAGGCCTTCTTAAAGGCCTGGTTGACATCCTCGACGGTTACTTCGCGCTCCAGGTCAACCGTGAAATCAACCACCGATACGGCGGCTATGGGCACCCTGAAGGCCATGCCGTGGAGCTTGCCCTCGCACTCCGGCAGTACCCTGGTCACGGCATAGGCGGCACCGGTGGTGGTGGGAATGACATTCATGGCCGCCGCCCGGGCGCGGCGCAGGTCCTTGTGAAATACATCCATTATTCGCTGATCGTTGGTATAGGCATGGATTGTAGTCAGCAACCCTTTACGCAGGCCAAAGTTTTCCACCAGCACCTTGACTATGGGCGCCAGGCCGTTGGTGGTGCAGGAAGCGTTGGACACGATGTGGTGCTTGTCCGGCTGGTAGCTGTCATCGTTGACCCCCAGGACTATGGTCAGGTCCTCGTTCTTGGCCGGGGCCGAAATGATTATCTTCTTAGCGCCGCCGCTATGGTGAGCAGCCGCCTTGGTAGCGTCCGTGAAGAAACCGGTTGACTCGATAACGATGTCCACGCCGAAGTCCCGCCAGGGTATTTTAGCCGGGTCACGCTCGGCCAGCACCTTTATCTGCTTACCGTCAACAGTGAGGGCATCGTCAGAGGCCGCCACCGTGCCGGGATAGCGGCCATAGTTGGTGTCCCATTTGAGCAGGTGGGCGTTGGTCGCCGAGTCCGTAAGGTCGTTGACGGCCACCACCTCAAGGTCTTCGGGGTGGTTCTGGTTGATGGTGCGCAGGGCCAGCCGGCCGATGCGGCCAAAGCCGTTAATACCGATTCTGGTTACCATTTTCTCCCTCCTTGTAGCTCTATACGGGGCTCCTAACCAGGGTCCTTCTACCTTGCCTTTTCAGGGTGACAATGTCAAGGAAAGCCTCCAACCTGGTCCTGTTCTGCTGGCTTAGGCCGAAATCACTATTGCCCTCCAGGGTCAGGACGGGCAGATTAAGCCCCCGGCGCAGGATTATATCACCAATCGCCCGGTGGCAGAAGGCCTGGACATAGTGGACAACGGCGTCAATCCGGCGCCGTTTAATCTCGGCCCGGATATCCCTCAGGCGGCCGTGTATGGAGTAGGGGTAGGTATAGTTCGTGTACTGCTCCGGCAGGTTCCGGCCGGGACGGGGCATGGCGAACTGGCGCTGCACTTCGTTGAAAACGACGCGGGCCTTGTTGCTCTCCAGAAAGCCGTAAAGCTGGCGCCCGAAAACAGGCGGCACGCCAATATAGGCCAGGCGCAGCATATCGTCCCGGTATGGCTGGCGCCGGCGGCATTCCTCAATCAGGGCCTCCGTCCCCGCCAGGTAGCGCCGGTTGTCCTGGTTAAAGTCGGAAGCGGAGACCAGGGAGATATGGTTCTCCCAGTCGCTTACCAGGCCCTCCTGCCAGGTGAGGCGGTCAAGTTCAAGGACGGCATTACGGGCGGGCTGAAGCTCATCCCTTAGCCCTTCCGCCGCTTCCAGCGTGGTGCCCAGATCTCCGGCCAGGCGCTTGAGGGCGGAAGACATCCGCCGGCTGTCCGGTTGCTCGGGGTAGGCGAAGGCCATTGTCTTAATGCCCTTCAGTTTAAGGACTTCCATAAGCATTATGGTATTAGAACAGTCGCCACTGGTGACGCAGAGGACGCTGTCAAGGCCGCCTTGAAGACACACCCCGTAGATGCCCTTTATCCAGGCACAGCAATTAAGGGGGAAGCCGTCCCTTTCGGCTACGGCCAGCAGCTTCTCCGGCTCCGGGTGGGAGATGAAGATATTGTTCAGGTCAACTGGCTGGTACCCGGCGGCCAGCAGGACCTCAATGGGAACGGTGGTGGTGATGCCGGTTTTCTTCATTCTGCCTTCTCGCCAGCGAAAAGCTCGTCGGCTAAATATCGGGGCCGGCCCCAGACATCGGCCAGCAGCCTGGCCCGGTTCTGGCGGTCGCTGGCCCAGATGACATGGTAGACGGGCGGGCGTGAGAAGGGGGCCGGGCTGGTATCGCTGACATAGCGGTAGCCAAGACTCTTTAGGCCCTTTTTGTACAGGGACACCAGCTGATGGCGGACGACGTCAAGATTGGAGCTGCCCTCCACTAGCGATTTCTTAATCTTCAGCCAGTCGCTGCCGCCGAAGAGCCTGGTTATGGAAGCGGCGCACTCGGGGCGGGTCAGGTTGCGGGTCAAGGCCATTTCCAGGGGGAAGATGATGAGAAGGTCGGTCTTGTGGCCGCGCCAGTCTACTCCGTGGGTGGCCAGCTTTTTTATCAGCGACCAGCGCAGCCGGCGGTAGCCCGGTGGATCTATTAGGGCGAAGCTGGAGGCAGACCTGGGGATGCCGTCAAAGAGACGTCTGACGACGCTATCGTGGACGAGGCTGCCGCTGATTACGGTTGTCTCGCCCCGGTGGGCGGCGGTAAGCCGCCTGATTTCGCGGGCCTGGCCGCCATCACGGGCCGCAAAAATATAGCCGGTGAAACGGGTCTCTGTTTCAAATACCGCAGGGGTGACGCCTGCGGCGGTATCGTGGCTGAAGAGGTCAATATAATAGGTTCTGCTCTTCAGGCCGGCGGCGTGGTTTTCAAGGAAGTCGCCGAGGCTTTCAAGCTTGTGGCGGGCCCACTTCTTTAGCTGTTGCCGGGCTTCGCCTGGCATAGAAGACCTCGCATATTAGTGCTTTTGCTGGCTGAAGGCGTTTATACCGGCGTAAGCAGCCCTTCCCCCCAGCTCTTCCTCTATCCGCAGCAGGCGGTTGTACTTGGCGGTGCGCTCGGTGCGGGCCGGGGCGCCGGTCTTGATCTGGCCCGTATCCAGCCCCACCGCTAGGTCGGCGATGGTGGTGTCCTCGGTCTCGCCGGAGCGGTGGCTGACCACAGCCGTCCAGCCGACATCCTTAGCCATCCTGACAGCGGCCACTGTTTCGGTCAGGGTGCCTATCTGATTGGGCTTGATGAGGATGGAGTTTGAGGCCGCCAATTCGATGCCTTTGCGGAGGCGGTCTATGCTGGTTACATAAAGGTCGTCACCGACGAGTTGCACCTTATCACCCAGCCGCTGTGTCAGCATTCGCCAGCCGTCCCAGTCGTCTTCGGCCAGACCGTCTTCGATACTTATGATAGGGTAGTCGGCTACCCATTTGACATAAAACTCCACCATCTGCTCGTTGCTAAGCGTAAGGCCCTCTCGGGTGAGGACATACCTATCGTCCCGGTAGAACTCGCTAGCGGCCGGGTCGAGGGCCAGGAAACAGTCCCTGCCGGGCTCATAGCCGGCTCTGGATATGGCCAGCATAATCAACTCCAGCGCCTCCTTGTTTGAGGAAAGGGCAGGGGCGAAACCGCCCTCGTCACCGACACTGGTGTTAAGGCCCTTGTCTTTGAGAACCGCCTTAAGGCTGTGGTAGACCTCGGCTCCCATCCGTAATGCCTGGCTGAAGTTGACCGCGCCGGCGGGAACCACCATAAACTCCTGGAAATCCGTTGAGTCGGGGGCGTGCCGGCCGCCATTTAATATATTGAGCAAAGGTACCGGCAGCCGGTAGCTGTCACCGTCGCTGAGATAGCGGTAAAGCGGTTGGCCCTTTGAATTTGCAACCGCCCTGGCCAACGCCAGCGATGCCGCCAGTATGGCGTTGGCCCCCAGTTTAGACTTGTTGGCCGTGCCGTCAAGCTTAATAAGCCTTTGGTCTAAGGCCGGCTGGTCGTGAGCTGGCAGGCCGGCAAGGGCAGGGGCGATTATCTCATTCACATTGGCCACCGCCCTGAGTACCCCTTTACCATCGAACCTGGCGGCGTCGCCGTCGCGCAGCTCTACCGCCTCGTGGCGGCCCGTACTGGCCCCGGAGGGTACCGCCGTCCGGCCGGTGCTATCGTCGGAAAGGACTACCTCGGCTTCTAGTGTCGGCCAGCCCCTGGAGTCCAGAATTTCCCTGGCTTTAATAGCTTTAATTAACAGCATTGTTCTGCCTTTCAATTAGCTCGAAGGCCGTATCTACCGCCTCGGCGGCGGTAGCGGCGGGAACGATTGATTTATCTTCCTGGCTGTTGCGGGAGAGAGACCAGGTATTCAACCCGATTACAGGGATGCCGCCCTGACGGGCGTGGGCTATCTCGGAGAGGGTTCCGTAGCTGCCGCCGACGGCGATAACGGCCTGGGCAGACCTGACAACGGCCACATTGCGGGCGTAGCCTATACCGGTGACCACCGGAATCTGGACATAGGGGTTGGCCGCTTCCCTCTTCTCCCCGGGTAGGATGCCGACGGTGATGCCGCCTCCGGTGCGGGCGCCACGGCAGGCGGCCTCCATAATACCGCCTAACCCGCCGCAGACCAATACAGCCTTTCTGTCCGCCAACAGGCGGCCCACTTCTTCGGCCAGCGTTAACTCCCTGGCTGAGGCCTGGGAGCCTCCGATAACGGCTACAAAGGTCTTTTCGTCTTGCATAGGAGCAGTCAGATTATAACACTGGCCCTATTGCCCTGCAAAGGACTGGTTATAGCGGCTCATGGCTACCGTCAGGCCCTCCTGTAGCAGGCAGACGATGGCCTGGCTGACCCTGGGTATCAACTGGATGATGACCATTTTCTCGGCGGGGTTGAAGTCTCCCAGGACATGGTTAACGACCTCTGCCTGGTCGGCCCTTGGCCCGGTCGCTTCAGCCGCCGGGCGGCCGATGCCTATCCTTACACGGATGAAATCACGGCTGCCCAGTTCGGCAATGATGGACTCAACGCCCTTCTGTCCGCCGGAAGCACCCCCCCGCCGGATGCGAATCGTTCCCAGGGGCAGGTCGATGTCGTCGTGTATGACGATAATGTCATCGAGACCGGCCTTGAACGTTTTCATCAGGCGACTGACGGAGCGGCCGCTAAGGTTCATATAGGTCTGCGGCCGGGCCAGCACCACTTTCTGACCGGCGATTACGCCACCGCCGATTCGGGCCAGGCCCTTCTTTCTGTCAAAACGGATACCCTGCCCACGGGCCAGGTGGCGCAGGCTCATAAAGCCGACATTGTGCCGTTTGCCGCTGTAGACCCGCCCCGGATTACCCAGGCCAACGATTAACTGCATTATTAGCTGTAGTCAGGTCGCTTTCCATCTTTAACCAACTGAATCTAGGAGATTATCCTGGATTGGTTCGTCAGTCTCGGGATCCCAGAACCAGATTACTCCATTAATGACGGCAATATTCCAAACAGAAAAGAATTCGTCTACCCCATCGAAGAAGTAGTCGTAGTCCACGGAAATAATGAAGCCGTCAGCAAGCGCATCGGCCTGAACTTGCAAAGCCCTCGAGTACCATCCCTCCCAGGTAGTTGTGGGCGGTTGCAGAGAGCTGCCGTTGCTCAGCAGCCAGTTCTCCAGTTCCGAGGATGAGGAGAAATTACTGGGCGGGAAGACGGCATTAATACTAGCCAACTCGGCGTTGGCCACGTCCAGGTCGGATTGAAGCTGGCTCTTGTCCGTCTGGGCTTGCGCCAGCTGGGAACTCAGGCTCGTATTCCGTTGCTCGGCGGCATCCAGGTCTTCCTCGAGACTGCTCAGGTTGCCCCTGGAGACAATAAGCAGCACCAGCACCACCACCAACCCCGCCAGAGATATTAACCATCCGTAGCGTGCCATTTTAACCCTCCCTAACTATTGTAATAGAAACATCTATTTATTCGGCTCCATCAGCCGTCGCATCTCATCTTCGTTTATCTGTTTTATGCCCATCTTTAGAGCGTGGGCCAGCTTAGAGCCCGGTTCTTTGCCTACCACCAGGTAGGAAGTGCTCTGCGTTAGCCTGTCTTTGGTGGTGCCACCCAGAGCCTTTATCATACTCCGAACCTCGTGGCGGCTCAAGCCCTCCAACCGGCCGGTAATGACGAACTCCAAGCCGGCCAACGGCATCTCTCCGGTGGCGGCCTCGGTCTCCAGGCGCACCCCGGCCTGTTTAAGCCTTTGGATGATGCGGCGGTTTTCCTCTTGACCGAAGAAGGCGAGGATGCTATCCGTAATCTTGGGCCCCACGGCCGCTATCTCCAGCAGCCTATCCCTGGAGGCCGCCGCCAGATCGTCCAGGCGGCCGAATTCACGGGCCAGGATCTCGGCCGTCTCACCACCGACATGGCGTATGCCCAGGGAAAAGATGACCCTGCCCAGAGGCCGTTTCTTGCTCGTCTTTATGGCTGCCAGGATGTTATCAACGCTCTTTTCAGCCAGCTTCTCCAGGCCGAGCAGGTCTGCCCTCTTTTCTTTAAGGTAATAGAGGTCGGAGACATCATGGACAAGGCCCTCTGCATACAACGCGGCGCTCAGCTTTTCGCCGACACCTCGTATATCCATGCCGGAGCGGGAGACGAAATGCTCCAGCCGCTGCTGTATCTGAGCGGTGCAGGCGGCGTTGGCGCAGTAGTACATTACCTCGTCCTGGGGGCGGTATATCCCGGTGCCGCATATGGGGCAGACGGGGCGGCCCTTCTCTTTCGAGAAGAGTTTGTCTTTAAGGCTGAATATCTTCTCTTTGCCGCTACGCTTGCTCTCTATGGGGGCTACCACCTGGGGAATAACATCGCCAGCCCGCTGCACGATGACGGAATCGCCCTCGCGGAGGTCTTTGCGACGGATATCGTCCTCGTTGTGCAGGGCGGCCTGCCTGATGGTTACGCCGCCTATCGAGACCGGCTCCAGGACGGCATAGGGGTTCAAGCTGCCCGTCCGGCCCACGCTTATCTCGATGCTCTTTAGCTTTGTCGTCCCCTGGACGGCGGGGAACTTATAGGCGACGGCCCAGCGCGGTTCGCGGCCGACATCGCCCAGGCCCGTCTGCTGCTCTAGGGAGTCCACCTTGACGACGATACCATCCGTCTCGTAGGGTAGCTGGTGGCGCTTTTCCGCCCATTCCTCATAGTAGCCTTCCACCTCCTCAATGGTGGACAGAAGCCTGTTGTGGGGATTTAACTTGAAGCCTAACGAGCTGAGATACTGCAAGGTCTCCCAGTGGCCCGGCGGCAGCGGCCACCCCTCGGCGTAACCCAGCATGTAGATATAGCCGTCCAGCGCTCGGCCGGCCGTTACCCGTGGGTCTAGCTGGCGTACCGAGCCGGCAGCCGAATTGCGCGGATTAGCGTATAGGGGCAGGCCCTGACTGGCCCGCTCCCGGTTCAGCCTCTCAAAGCTGGCCTTGGGCAGAAAGACCTCCCCCCTAACCTCAAAGCGCGGCGGCACATCACCGGCTACGGAGAGGGGGATGCTGCGGATTGTCTTCAGATTATGGGTAATGTTTTCGCCGTTCAAACTGTCGCCGCGGGTGGCCCCGGTGGTCAGCTGGCCGTTGACATAGGTTAGGGCCACCGCCAGGCCGTCCAGCTTGTGCTCGCAGACAAAACGAACGGGCTGCCCTTTAAGTAGTTTGGTGATGCGTCCATGCCAGGCATAAAGCTCATCACGGGAGAAGGCGTTGCCCAAGGAGAGCAGGGGGTAAGGGTGCCTGACCACGCCGAAAGCGGTAACAGGGGCGGCGCCGACACGCTGGGTGGGAGAAATCGAGGTAATCAGATGGGGATGCCGCTCCTCCAGCGCCTTAAGCTCTCGCATCAACTCGTCGTATTCGGCGTCGCTGACCTCGGGGCTGTCCAGCACGTGGTAGCGGTAATTGTGGTGGTTTATCTGCTTTCGGAGTTCAGCTATTCTGTCCCTGGCGGGGGCTAAATCTTTCATCGGAAATCGCATTGAGTATAGCACAGCCGGGTTGCCGGGCAAAGAGAATTTAAGGGGCTTACGGCTTGCTAAGCGATTACGTAATCCGGTAAAATAGACCCCTGTGTCCCCATTACAGAGCTACCGATTTGATTAATGGCTGAGATATGTCCTTTCCGTGGTGTGCGCTACAACCAGTCGCTGGTCGGTGACTTGGCGGGCGTTATATGCCCCCCCTATGATGTCATCAGTCCCCAGATGGAGCAGTACCTGAATGCAGCCAGTCCGTATAATTTTATCCGCATTGAGCAGGGCCGACAGACACCGCAGGATACGCCCGCCGACAACAAGTACACCCGGGCGGCGACCACCTTAAATAAGTGGCTGGATGATGGCGTGATGTTTAAGGACAAGACGCCGGCTATATATCTCCACGACCACAGCTTCACCTGCCAGGGAAAGAGCTACACGCGCCGCGGCATAGTCGTCCGTGTCAGGCTGGAAGAGTGGGACAGCATGGTCATCCGTCCCCACGAAGGTACTCTTACCGGTCCCAAGAGCGACCGGATGAGCCTTCTCTGGGAACTTAAGGTTAACACCAGCCCTATATTTTCCCTGTACGAGGATAGCCGCCGCAAGGTAGCCTCCCGGTTAGACCAACAGGCCGAGAGCGAGCCCATAATGAGCCTTTCTTCCGGCGGAGAGGGCCACCGGGTTTGGGCCATTACCGACCCTGAAGCCGTAGCAGCTATAGCCGGGAGCCTTGCCCCTAAACCGCTCTATATCGCCGATGGACACCACCGCTACGAGACGGCCCTGGTCTATCGCCGTGAGCAGTTGATGCTGTCGCCGGAGCTGGCTGACGATGAACCCAGCAATTACGTCATGATGACACTGGTGGACTTTCACGACTCGGGGTTAATCATCCTGCCGCCGCACCGTCTGCTGCGCGGTTTGCCTTCAGCCAGCCTGGACGGCCTTATGGCCAAGCTGGACCTTTTCTTTGAGGTAGACGCCCTGCCTCTTGGTGAGGACGGGGTGTGGCCGAAGGTGGATGAGCTTCTGGCAGAGAGCGGCAAAATAAGGCTGGTTCTTTTAGGGCTTAAACCGGGGCAACTCCTGGTGCTGACGCTGCGCGACATGGCCGCCGCCGGTCAGATGATGCCCTACTTCCACTCGGAGGCATACAAAAAACTGGATGTCAGCGTTCTTGACCATGTCATATTGGAGGAGCTGCTGGCAATGAGCAGCGATGAGGTGTCCGGCATAGATTACAGCTACGACCGGCAGGACGCCGTAAAGCGGGTGGCCGCCGGCGAGTACCAGTTGGCCTTCATACTGAAGCCGGTTTCCGCCGCCGTCATCAAGGATATCGCCGATGCCGGCGACCGTATGCCTCGCAAGTCGACCTACTTCTATCCCAAGCTGCCCTCAGGGCTGCTGATGTACCGCCTCAAGTAGGCTGGAAGCCGCCTAGCCACTGCCGGCGACAATCTTCAGGAAGTAGCGGTGTAGCCTGATGTCGGCGCTAAGCTCGGGGTGAAAGGCGGTGGCCAGCAACCTTCCCTGCCTGACAGCGACGACACTGCCATCGTTCAGGCGGGCCAGCACCTGCACCGCCGCCGCCGTGCTTTCCACAATAGGGGCGCGGATGAAGACGGCGGGGTAGGGCCTTTCACCCAGGGCGGGAAAGGCCAGTTTGGCCTCAAAGCTGTCAACCTGGCGGCCAAAGGCGTTTCGCCGCACCACAATATCCATAGCCGCCAGTCCCGGCGGGTAGGAGTTATCGGCCACCTCACGGGCCAGGCAGACCATGCCGGCGCAGGTGCCCAGGATGGGGAAATCGGCCCCGGCCAGTTCTTTAAGCGGCTGGAGCATTGCGGAGGTTTGCATAAGGTTGACGATGCTGGTGCTCTCACCGCCGGGGATAATAATACCGTCCAGGTCTTTGAGATCCTCCGGCCGGCGGACGGCTGTCGCCTGCACCCCCAGGCGCTTTAGAATCTCTATATGCTCTACGAAGGCCCCTTGGAGGGCCAGAACGCCGATGCTCATCCCGTCTACAGTTTCACCAGCTTGGCCGTATAGACGCTGGGAAGGGCCAGCAGTTGCTGCTGCTGCGCCTGGCTCAAGGGTTCGTCCAAGGCCAGTACCATAAGCGCCTTCCCCCTGGGCTTTAGGCGGCTGAGCTGCATATAGCTTATGTTGATATCGGCATCACCGGTTATCTTGCCGGCAGCGCCGATAAGCCCGGGACGGTCGAGGTGGTCGCTGAACAGGAAGTAGCCGCCGGGAACGATGTCAATCCAGTGGTTGTTGATCCTTACAATGTGTGTTTGAGAGCGCATTATAGTGGCGGCAGCGGCGATAGTGCCGCTTGATGTGGTGACCTCTACCGTAAGCAGGTTGGTGTAGTTCTCGCAGGTGGGCTCCTTCTGCTCCACCACCGAGATACCGCGCTGGCAGGCTATCAGGTTGGCGTTGACCAGGTTGACCCTGTCCTCGCTTATCTGCTCCAACAGGCCGCCGAGGACGATGGATTTAAGGGCGGTGGTATCGTAATTGGAAATGTCGCCCTCGTAGACAATCTTAACCTCTTTCATCTGTCCGTCGGTAAGCTGGCTGACCAGGTGGCCCAGGGTGGTGGCCACACGGACATAGGGAGCCAGCACCGGCAGGCCCTCCGCCGAGATAAAGGGAGCGTTGACGGCGTACCTGGCCGTTTGCCCGTTGAAGACGTCAATCACCTGCTTGACCACATCCACAGCGGCCCGGGCCTGGGCTTCGGTAGTGGAAGCGCCCAGGTGGGGGGTGACGATGATGCCCTCTGTTTCAAAAAGGATACTCTTGGTTATTGGCTCCTCGGTGAAGACATCGACGGCGGCGCCGGCAAGTTTCTTTTCTCTAACGGCTTTGGCAAGTGCGTCTACATCAATAAGACCGCCGCGGGCGGTGTTGATAATCCGGGCGGTTGGTTTCATAGTGGCCAGCTCTTTGGCGCTTATTATTCCCTTTGTGGAAGCCGTCATGGGCACATGGAGGGTGATGAAGTCGGCCTCGCTTAACAGCCTGTCCAGGGGGGCCAGCTCCACCTGGAGTTGCTGTGCCCTTTCCTCGGAGAGAAAAGGGTCGTAGGCCATTACACTCATCTCCAGGCCGCGGGCACGCTTGGCCACCTCCGAGCCTATATTGCCCAGGCCGATAATGCCTAGGGTCTTGCCTCTTATCTCGCTGCCCATGAACTGGGACCGCTTCCAGGCGCCGGACTTCAGGCTGGCGTCTGCCTGCGGTATGTGTCGGGCCAGGGCGAAAATCAGGCCGATGGTGTGCTCGGCGGCGGATATGGTGTTGCCCGTGGGCGCGTTGACGACGACGATGCCGCGCCCAGTGGCGGCGTCTATATCTATATTATCCACGCCGACACCGGCCCGGCCGATGACCTGGAGCTTGTTGCCGGCGGCGATGACAGCGGCCGTAACCTGGGTCTGGCTGCGCACCAGCAGGGCTTCGTAATTACCGATGATAGCGGCCAGTTCGTCGGGCTTCAGGCCCGTGCGGACGTCAACTTGGGCGTGCTGACGCAGCATCTTCAGGCCTGTTTCCGAGATGGAATCGGCTACCAGAACACTTTTCATTTTAGCTACCGCTCCTGAAACCGGCCTGGGGCAGGGCTGTTTTAAGAGCCGCCAGAACCTGGGCGATGTCATCCTCGTTCACCCAGCCCAGGTGGCCAATGCGGAATATCTTGCCGGCCATCGTCTGCTGGCCGCCGCCAAGCACAATGCCGTGCTCCTCTCTCATTATCTTGACCAGTATTTTAGTGTCCAAGCCGCCCGAAGCGGCCACGGAGGTAACCGTATTGGAGGCGTGGCTCTCCTCGGCGAAGAGGGAGAGGCCCAGCTCTTTGATGCCATCACGGGTCATTTGGGCAATTCGGGCGTGGCGGGCGATTATGCTGTCCAGCCCTTCGGTGAGCATCTTATCCAGAGCTACCGAGAAGGCAAAGACGATGGACAACACCGGCGTCCAGGGGGTCTGGCCTTTTTCCAGGTAGCTTTTGGCCTTGGCGAAGTCCCAGTAGAAGCGGGGCATAGTGGCTCGGCTGTTGGCCTCCCAGGCCTCCCGGCCTACGGCCACCATGGCCATCCCCGGCGGCACCATCCAGCCCTTCTGCGAGCCGGTAACGGTAACATCGCAGCGCCATTCGTCCACCGGCAGCTCAATGGAGCCCAGGCTGGAGATGGCGTCTACCACGAGCAGCTTGTCAAACTCTTTGACTAAGGCGCTGATGGCCTTGAGGTCGTTGGTAACGCCGGTGGAGGTCTCGTTGTGAGTGACCAGCACCGCCTTGATTTTGGGGTTATCCCTAAGGGCCTGGCGGATGGCGTCAATCTCTGCGGCCTGGCCCCACTCAAAGTTCAAAGGTATCACCTGGGCACCGAACTGGCTGGCGATGGCGGCGAAGCGGTGGCCGAAGACGCCGATGGATACGGACAGCACCACGTCCCCCGGCGAAAGCATGTTGACCACCGCCGCCTCAAGGCCGCCCGTGCCCGAGGCGGTGAGCAGAAATACATCGCTCTGCGTCTTAAACAGACGCTTGAGCTTTTCCGTAACATCGGTCAGGAGGCTGGCGAACTCCGGGCCGCGGTGGTTAACCATCTGTCGGCCCATAGCTTCCAGGACATCCTCGGGGCAGGGTGTTGGCCCCGGTATGCGCAGGTTTTGCATCAAAAACTCCTTCATCACTGGTCTATTATATCCGAATTGACCGCGCGGGCAAAGCGATATTATGTGGACTTAATAAAACGGCGCTTGCCGAAAATAACAGTTATCAAACCAGTTCCACCCAGCGTAGCGGCCCTACTTTAATTATGCTGCCTATTTTGATTAAAGCCTTTGTCTCATAAACAGTCTTGCTATCTATACCGACACACTCTTGTGATATAAGACGCTTGGCGTCACTGCGACTTTTAGCCAGACCTATCTCATATAGCAGAAGGGGAACTGATACAACCCATTCTCTCTCAGTCTCAGGTTCGCCAACTTCTTTAGTGCTAACCAATCCTTTTTCCTCTGAATACATGCTGGCTTTTATTTTTTGTAGTCGCTCGTCAGTCATCTTTACTTTCCGTATATTCTCCGGCGCCTCTTTCCGCTGCACCACGCTGGCGAAGTGGGCCTCCGCCTCTGCCGCCGCCGCCTGGTCATATAGCTGGCCGGTAATCTCCCTAGCCAGCCGTTTTTTAAACTCCATGGGGTTGATGTCGCCTTCTTCCAGGGCCTGGCCAATCTCGGCCAGGTCTTTGTCAGGCACATCGGTGAGTAGCTCAAAATACTGCGTAATAAGGCTATCCGGTATGGACATCACCTTGCCGTATATTTCACTGGGCGGCTCGGCAACGCCGATGTAGTTGCCCAGGCTCTTGCTCATCTTCTGGGTGCCGTCGGTGCCCACCAAAATAGGCACCAGGAGTATCTGTTGCGGCTTCTGGCCGACTATACCCTGAAGGTCGCGGCCCACAAGCAGGTTGAACTTCTGGTCGGTACCGCCGAACTCGACATCGGCCTTTATGGCCACCGAGTCGTAAGCCTGAAGCAGGGGATAGAGGAACTCGGCCATGGTGATGGGGCGGTCCTCGGCGTACCTCTTGGCGAAGTCGGCCCGGGCCAGCAGCTGGGCGATGGTGAAGCGACTGGTAAGCCGGATAACATCCTCCAGGCGGAAATCCCCGAACCATTCGCTCTGCCAGCGCACCTCCGTCCTGTCTTTATCAACTATTTTGAAGAACTGCTGCATGTAGGTCTCGGCGTTGGCCTTGACGGCCTCCGCTGTCAGCATCGGCCGGGTGACGGAGGCGCCGCTGGGGTCGCCGATGCGGGCCGTCCAGTCGCCGACGATAAGCACTACCTGGTGGCCCATCTCCTGAAACTGGCGCAGCTTCTTGAGGGCCACCATATGGCCTAGGTGGATGTCGGGGAAGCTGGGGTCAAAGCCCTCCTTGAGCCGGAGCTTTTTGCCCGAGGCCAACTGCTCGGCCAACTCCTCGCGGACGATAACCTCGGCCACGCCCCGCTCAAGAAGGCGCTCTATGTCTTTTTTACCGGTAGCCATCTATTACCTATCCAGGGTGTTGAAGATACCCTTCGCCTTTTTAATATCATCCTCAATCTGGGCGGTGAGCGCGGTGGCGGAATCAAAACGCATCTCGCCGCGCAGCCGCTCTATTATATCAATTTTAAGCCGGGAGCCATAGAGGTTTCCCTGGTAGCCCATAATATAGACTTCGACGATGCGCTCCCCGCCGCCGAAGGTGGGCCGGTGGCCGATGCTGGTAACCGCCCGAAGAGGTTTATTATCTACGTGGGCCCAGGTGGCATAGACGCCATCAGCCGGCAGCGCTTGCTCCGGGTCTGTATCCAGGTTGGCAGTGGGATAACCCAGGTCTGCGCCGCGGCCGTTGCCGGTGACGACACGCTCCTCAAGGCGGAAGTAGCGGCCCGTCATCCGCTGCACCTTGCCCATATCCCCGCCGGCCAGAGCGTTTCTTATGGCCGTGGAGGACACTATCTCACCGCTTAGCTTTACCGGTGGCACCACCGTTACGCCAAAGCCGGTGTCCCGCCCTAGCCTGATCAGCGTCGCGGCGTCTCCCTCGCGGTTCCGTCCCAGGGCGAAGTCGGCTCCGATCACCAGGCCGCGCATCTTTAACTGCTTCTGAAGCAGGCCGACGAAGTGCTCGGCGCTTACTTGGGCCAGTTCAATGGTGAAGGAAAGGGTGACGATAAATGCCACGCCTTCTTCCCTGAGGAGCCTGATTTTCTCGGCCAGGCTGGTGAGGTGGGCCAACCACTGTTGGTGGGGAAGGATTGTAGCCGGGTGCTTGCGGAAGGTGACCACGCCAGTAGCAAGGCCTTTCTCATCGGCCTGGCGCTTGAGCTCGGAAAGCAGCGCTTTATGGCCCAGGTGGACGCCGTCAAAGACACCGATGGCCAGCAAGGTATCCTGCCGGGGCGAAAAGGCGGCTAATTCTTCCTTAAAAGACATTTCCGTGTTGTTTGGCGGGCCTGCATACAGTGTGACGTAGCAATTCTAAGGCTGGTATCAACCAGGATTAAGAGAGTATTTGATACTATCACGCCCCACATCGGGGCGTCAATGACCCTCGCTAAGGTGGAAAGGTGGCGACGCTGGAAGATCCAGACGGCAGCGGCGTATAATGATACGTGTGGGACTGCTACTCTAAAGCCCTCGGCTCTATACAGCCAATCTTTGCCCCAGAGGCAGCAGGCGCCGCAGCAACCGGCCTTGACAGATGACACCAATTGCAGTATAATTATTTGTTTGTGATTATGCCCCTAGGTATTTCCTTTAATTCGTGCAATTCATTGAAGGCGTTTTTCTATTTTCGCTAGCCGCTTGGCTATGCCCTAATTCTCCGATCCATTCTTTTTAAGGAGTAACTATGGTCTCAAAGTCGCCAACTCGGTCTGACGGCCGTGTATCTCCGGTACCCCGCAAGTCCTATTCTAAGTTACCCCAGGTAGTAGACATCCCCAACCTAATAGAGGTGCAGCTCGGTTCCTTCCGTTGGTTCCAGGAGGACGGTATCAGGGAGTTGCTGGATGACATCTCACCCATCAAAGACTTCACCGGCAACCGACTGGAGCTTAAGTTTGTCGGCTACGAGTTCCGTGAGCCGCGTCTCTCCGAGGCAGAATGCGGCGAGCGCGATCAGACCTATTCCGTGCCGTTGTATATCAAGGCCCGACTGCTGGTAAAAGCCACCGGAGAGATAAAAGAGCCTTTTGACCTTTTCTTCGGTGATATTCCGCTGATGACGGCCCAGGGTACTTTTATCACCAGCGGCACAGAGCGGGTGGTTGTCAGTCAGCTGCTGCGCTCTCCCGGCGTTTACTTCACCGTGACGGAAGACGCCACCAGCGGGCGGGGGCTGTGTCGGGCTAATCTTATTCCCAGCCGTGGCGCCTGGCTGGAGGTTGAGACCTCAAACCGTGACGTAATCTCGGTAAAGATTGACGGCCGACGCAAGATTCCGGTAACTACTCTTTTAAGGGCCATCGGCTACTCTGGTGATGAGCAGCTTAAGGAGATCTTCGCCAAAGAAGACAGTTCCCCGGATCACTGCTTTATCCAGTCAAGCATAGACAGGGACCAGGTGGTAACAGACGAGAAGACCGCCTTGATTGACATATATAGCCGGCTCCGCCCCGGAGACCCGCCCAATATTGAGAACGCCAGGAAGCTGTTAAACGATATGTTCTTCAGCCCCCAGCACTATGACCTGGGCAAGGTGGGCCGCTATAAGCTAAACCGGAGGCTGGGGCATAGTGCGGAAAACGGGATTCAGCGTGCCCTGACCAAGGAAGACGTGGTTGAGATAGTCCGCCACGTTATTATGGTAAACAACGGCGAAGACAGCGCCGATGACATTGACCACCTAGGCAACCGCCGCGTGCGAACTGCTGGCGAGCTGATTCAGAACCAGTTTCGCATCGGCCTGGCCCGTCTGGAGAGAGTGGCCCGGGAGCGGATGAGCATCGTCAGCCTGGATACGGTTACCCCCAGCGCCCTGGTAAACATCCGCCCGGTGGTGGCTGCCATCAGGGAGTTCTTCGGTGGCTCGCAGCTATCCCAGTTCATGGACCAGACCAACCCCCTGGCCGAGCTTACCCACAAGCGCCGCCTTTCGGCTATGGGGCCGGGTGGTTTGTCCCGGGAGCGGGCCGGTTTTGATGTCCGTGATGTCCACCACACTCACTACGGCCGTATCTGCCCCATTGAAACCCCGGAAGGGCCGAATATTGGCCTTATCGGCTCGCTGGCCAACTACAGCCGCGTAAACAGCTACGGTTTCATTGAAACACCTTACCGCTATGTTATTCACAGTCTGAAAAACACTGATAAAAGACTTCTGGGTAGGGTTTTGCTGGAGGATGTGAAAAACAGCAAGGGCGGCGCCACTGCCAAGGCCGGGGTGGAGGTTACGCCCAAGATAGCCGCGGTCCTGGCCAGGCTATCATCCAAGGATATTAAGGTGAGGCCTTTTGTTTCCGATGAGGTGGACTACCTTCCGGCAGATGAGGAAGACAAGCATTATATTGCCCAGGCCAATGCCCGCCTGGATGAAAAAGGCCACTTCACGGATGAGAGGGTGGAGGCCCGGCGAGGAGATAGTTATCTGCACGAACCGCCGGAGAAGATTGAGTATATGGACGTATCGTCCAAGCAGATATTCAGCGTGGCCACCTCGCTGATACCATTCCTGGAGCACAACGATGCCAACCGGGCGTTGATGGGGGCCAATATGCAACGTCAGGCGGTACCCCTGCTCCGGCCTGAAGCGCCGTTGGTGGCCACCGGTATGGAGAAAAAGGCCGCCGACTACAGCGGCCAGGTAATATACGCCGCTAACGCCGGCGAGGTTGCCTCGGTGGCCGGCTCAACAATTATTGTCAACAGGGACACTGGGGGTAAGGACAGCTACAGCCTGCGGAAATTCGTCCGTACTAACCAGGGGACCTGTATAAACCAGCGGCCCATCGTGAGCAAGGGGCAGCAGGTAGCGGCCGGGGACGTCCTGGCCGATAGTTCGGCCACGGAGCAGGGCGAGCTGGCCCTTGGCCAGAACCTGGTCTGCGCCTTCATGAGCTGGGGCGGCTACAACTTTGAGGACGCCATAATTATCAATGAGCGCCTGATGCAGAACGATAAGTTCACCTCAATCCACATATCCAAACACGAGGTGGAAGCCCGCGATACCAAGCTGGGCGAGGAAGAGATAACCCGCGATATACCCAATGTCGGCGAGGAGAGCCTGCGCGAATTGGATGAGCAGGGCATTATCCGAATCGGCGCCGAGGTAGCCCCGGACGATATCTTGGTGGGTAAGATAACCCCCAAGGGTGAGACCGAGCTCTCCGCCGAAGAGAAGCTGCTAAGAGCTATCTTCGGCGAGAAGGCGCGGGAGGTGAAAGACACCTCCTTAAGGATGCCGCATGGTGAGTGGGGCAAGGTAATCAATGTCCGCATATTCTCACGCGACAAGGGTGACGACCTGCCCGCCAGGGTCAACCAGTGGGTGCAGGTATGGGTGGCCCAGAGGCGTAAGATATCCGTTGGCGATAAGCTGGCCGGCCGCCACGGCAACAAGGGGGTTATCTCCATTATCGCCCCCGCTGAGGATATGCCCTTCCTGCCTGATGGTACGCCGGTGGATATTATCCTTAACCCCATCGGCGTACCGTCCCGGATGAACCTGGGCCAGGTCCTGGAGACCCACCTGGGTTGGGCTTCTCAATTGCTGGGCTTCCGGGTGATGACGCCCGTTTTTGACGGCGCCACCGATGTGGCCATAGAAGATGCCCTGGCACGGGCCTGGCTAGTGCAGAAGGCTAACCCGCTGGATTTCGGCCTTGAGGAGAGCGATGCCGCCGGCCGTGTTGAGACAGCCAAAGAGTGGGTGGACAGCCACGGCTACGATGCAGGGCAGGTCTTCGGCGACGAGCAGCCGGGTAAGGCCCGTGAAATAAGCCTCCGCCTGTGGCTTGAGGAGCAGGGAGTGGCCGCCCGAAAGCTTGACCTGATTAAGCTGGAGGAGGCGGTGAATGAGGCGACGGGTCGTCTTAACCTGCCGTCGCCAGTGGCCGGCAAAGTAGTCCTGCGCGACGGCCGAAGCGGTGAGCCGTTTGACCAGCCGGTAACGGTGGGCAATATGTATATTCTGAAGCTGATACATTTGGTGGAAGATAAAGTCCACGCACGGGCCACCGGCCCCTACTCCCTGATTTCGCAGCAGCCCCTGGGCGGCAAGGCCCAGTTCGGCGGCCAGCGTTTCGGTGAGATGGAGGTATGGACACTTGAGGCCTATGGCGCCGCCCACAACCTACAGGAAATGCTGACCATCAAGTCTGACGATGTCACCGGCCGGGCCAAGACCTATGAGGCCATCGTCAAGGGAGAGGATGTCCTCCAGCCCGGCGTGCCGGAATCTTTCAAGGTGTTGGTCAAAGAACTGCAGAGCCTGGGGCTGGCCGTTGAGGTAATCAACGAGGAAGAGAAGTTGGCGCCGACGGAGCAGATCAAGGAGATTACCGCTTCCACAGGAGAGCCGGAGGTGATTGAAGGCCAGGCGGAGGGCGTACCGGAGGCCGCTTCCGGAGAAGCCGTAGCGGCGGATGTAGCCGGAGAAACCCCGGCGGCTGAAAAGGCCGAAGGAGCGAAACCGCTTGAAGAGGCGGCTGCCCCGTCAGAGGCTGAAACGGAAAAACCAGATCCGGAGGCGGAGGCAGCAGCCTCGCCGGATGTTGAAGTTGAAAAGGCAGAGATTGAAACGAAAGAGAAGGCCGACAAAACTGACGGCTCTTCCGATGGAGAGGTAAACCAGAAAGATGATTGAGGTTAATGATTTTGACGCTATACGTATTTCCCTGGCTTCGCCGGAGCAGATAAGGGGTTGGTCCTACGGCGAGGTGACAAAACCGGAGACCATCAACTACCGTACCCTGAAGCCGGAGCGAGACGGCCTTTTCTGTGAGCGCATATTCGGCCCCACAAAAGATTTCGAATGTGCCTGCGGCAAGTACAAGCGGATACGCTATAAAGGCATTATCTGTGATAAGTGCGGTGTGGAGATTGCCCGCAACAAGGTGAGGCGGGAGCGGATGGGGCATATTGAGCTGGCCTGTCCGGTGGGCCACATTTGGTTCACCCGGGGGATACCCAGCCGGGTGGGCCTGTTGCTGGACCTCTCGGCACGCAGTCTGGAGCGTGTCCTCTATTTTTCACATTACATAATAACCTCTATTGACGAAGAGGCCCGTCAGGTGGCGGACGAGCAGCTTACCGAGAATACGAAGCAGGATATCGCCGAGCGTGAGACCGTCCTGGCCGCCAAGGTTGAGGCGATGGAAAAGGATAAGGCCACCGTCGAAGAGATAAACCTGCTGCGGCGTAACTTCGTTGAAGAGAAGGCGGAGCTGGAAGAACAACTTCAGGCGGGCAAGGATCAAATCAAAGACCTCAGTGTCGGCAGTCTGCTGACAGAGAACCAGTATTATGATATGGAGGCCAAATTCGGCCAGGCATTTGAGGCGGCAATGGGGGCCGAGGCCATCCTGAAGCTGTTCAAGAGTATAGACTTCAAAGAGAAGCGCATCAATCTGATTCAGGAGACACGCTCCACCTCAGGACAGCGTCGCAAGAAGGCATCCAAGAAGTTGCAGCTGGTGGAGGCTCTGCGCCGTAGCGGCAACAAGTCCGAGTGGATGGTTATGACAGTGCTGCCGGTACTGCCGCCCGACCTCAGGCCAATGGTCCAGCTGGACGGCGGCCGTTTCGCCACCAGTGACCTGAACGACCTCTACCGGCGGGTTATTAACCGCAACAACCGGTTGCGTCATCTTATGGAGATAGGGGCGCCGGAGATTATAATCCGCAACGAGAAAAGGATGCTCCAGGAGGCGGTGGATTCCCTTATTGATAATGGTCGCAGGGGCCGTATGGTTGCCGTCAGCGGAGCCCATAAGGCCAAGTCCCTGTCCGATATGCTGCGGGGCAAGCAGGGCCGTTTCCGCCAGAACCTGCTGGGTAAGCGAGTAGATTACAGCGGACGTTCCGTCATTGTCGTTGGCCCGGATCTGGAGCTAACCCAGTGCGGCCTACCGCGGCGGATGGCCCTGGAGCTATTCAAGCCTTTCGTTATGCACCAGCTGGTCAAGCTGGGTGAAGCGCCCAACATTAAGAGCGCCCGCCGGCTGGTGGAGAGGGGCCACCCCGAGGTATACGACATCCTTGAAAAGGTGGTCAAAGACCGGCCGGTGCTTATCAACCGGGCGCCTACCCTGCACCGCCTGAGTATTCAGGCCTTTGAGCCGGTTCTTATTGACGGCAGCGCTATTCAGATTCATCCCCTGGTAACCTCGGCCTTTAACGCTGATTTTGACGGTGACCAGATGGCAATTCACGTGCCCCTTTCCCGGGCGGCCGTTAAAGAGGCCAGAGAGATGATGCTCAGTATTCATAACATGCTTCTGCCCAGCTCCGGCGACCCGATAGTGACCCCCACCCTGGATATGGTCTTCGGCTGCTATTATCTCACTACGATTAAGCAAGGAATCAAGGGAGAGGGCAGCATTTTCGGCAGCTTTGAAGAGGCCAGGCTGAGCTATGACCTGGGGGCGGTACAGCTAAGGGCGGAGATTGAAGTAAGGGATGGTAAGGGCAAGAGGATTAAGACCAGCGTTGGCCGCATTATTTTCAGCGATGCCCTGCCGGCCAAGCTCGGCTTTTACAACAAACCTGTGGATAAAACAACGCTGAAGGGCGTTATAACCGATAGCATCAAATTGCTCGGCAAAGAAGAGATGGCCAAGCTTCTAGACAATCTGAAGAAGCTCGGTTTCAAATACGCTACCAGCTCAGGTATTAGCGTGGCAATGAGTGATATCGCCGTACCGCGGGAGAAGGCCAAGCTGCTGGAGGCGGCCGAGGAGAAATCAAATATCATCGAGAATCAGTTTAACCGGGGCCTTATCACTGAGGACGAGCGCTATAACGGCGTCGTCGAGGTATGGATGGATACCACTGACAAGATTACCGAAGCCATCTCCACCGGCTTGGACAGAAACGGCAGCATCTATATGATGGCTACATCCGGGGCTAAGGGCAACATCTCCCAGATACGTCAGATGGCCGGCATGCGCGGCCTGATGACCAATCCCACGGGCAGGATAATTGACTTTCCCATAAAGTCCAGTCTGCGTGAGGGTCTGACTGCCCTTGAATACTTCATCTCTACCCATGGCGCCCGTAAGGGACTGGCCGATACCGCCCTGAGGACTTCGGGCAGTGGCTATCTCACCAGGCGACTCGTAGACGTAACCCAGGACGTGATAATACTTGAGGAAGATTGCGGCACCATAGAGGGTATCTGGATAACCGACCCGCCGGAGAAGGGCCTGCTGCCGCCGCTTAACGACCGCATCAAGGGGCGGCTGGCTGCCAGCCGACTGGTTCACCCCAAGAGCGGCAAGGTAATCGTTGAACGCAACGAAGAGATAGGCGAGGCTAAGGCGGATACGATAGATAAAGCCGGCATTAACTCGGTGCATGTCCGCTCTCCCTTAAGCTGTCAATCCCGGCAGGGAATCTGCCAGCTCTGCTACGGACGGGACCTGGCCCGCGGCCAAATGGTGGATTTACATACGGCGGTGGGCATAATAGCCGCCCAGAGCATCGGCGAGCCGGGCACACAGTTAACGCTGCGCACCTTCCATACCGGCGGCGTCGTGGGGCTGGATATCACCAGCGGCCTGCCCCGTGTAGAGGAGCTCTTTGAAGCCAGGATACCCAAGGCGCAGGCCATTATGTCTGAGATAGACGGCACCGCCGAGGTAGTTGAAAGCGAAGAAGGCCGGCAAATCAACATAGATTCAACCGAGCAGTACCGTGACGAGTACCCGCTGCCTAAGGGCTGGAAAGTCCTGGTAAAGGACGGCCAGGTTGTTGATATCGGCACGGTACTGACAGAGCCCAAGGCCACCAAGAAGGCCAAAACAACAAAAACAGCCAAGACAACAAAGAAGCTGACCACTGAGGAGCAGCCGGCGTTGGCCAGGGTAGCCGGCCGGGTGGCCGTTGAAAAAGACCAGATCTCCATAAGCTATGTGGAGACGGAGGAGCGGGAGTATGTGGTGCCCGCCGCCGCCCATATCAGGGTAGGTACCGGTGATCGGATAACGGCCGGCCAGCAGCTCACCGATGGCTCTATCAATCCCCAGGACATCCTGAGCATCCTGGGCCAGGAGGCGGTGCAGAAGTACCTGGTGGAGGAGGTGCAGAAGGTTTATAGCTCCCAGGGTGTTCATATCAACGATAAGCATGTGGAGGTTATCGCCCGGCAAATGCTGAACAGGGTGCGCATAGATACCTCCGGAGATACAGACCTCATACCCGGTGAACTTATACAGAAATACCACTATGAGGATATCAATGCCAAGGTGCTGGCCGAGGGTGGCGAGCCGGCCACCGCTCACGCCGTGATGATGGGTATAACCAGGTCTTCATTAAGTACCGCCAGCTGGCTGGCGGCAGCCTCGTTCCAGGAGACGACCAGGGTGCTCACCGAGGCGGCCATCTACGGCAAGGTAGATCGGCTGGTGGG